>JALSRF010000326.1 GCA_026984895.1 Paracoccaceae bacterium | reverse complement strand
CCGCGCCCGGGAACAGGCCCGGGATCAGGCCCGCGATCACGTCCGAAACCACGCGTGAGCCGGCGGTCTCACCGCCCGGGCGGGGCCACAATGGCAGGGGCGCCCGGGCGGGGGCTCTGACGGGGGGCTCTGGCGGGGGCACCGTGACGGGCACGCGCCCAAGCCGCCCGGTTGGCCCGATCCGGCCCGCTGCCGGAATTGCATTTTTCCAACTGTTTTCGCAAAATCGCAAGAACTTTGACACAATTCCTCACCAATATCGAAGAATCCACCATACTGTTTCAGTTCCAGAAACCGAAACCCGTCGAAAGGTCATGCCATGAAACGGCACCTGAAATCAGCATTCCTTCTGCTTGGCGTCGGTCTGATGCTTGCCGCCTGCGGCATCGGCGAAAGCTGGAAAACCGACTATGGCGACGTCATCGACCCGGCGGTTGCCCGGACCTGGCGCGTCACCTCGATTGACGTGCGCGTGCCCGAGACGCTCACCGTTTCCGAGGCCAACACCTACGCCCCCGATGCCGATATCGTCTGGCGCGGCGACCCGCCCGGCAACCGTTACAAGCAGGTGCAGGCGATCATCGCCGAAGCCGCCAGAAGAGGCAGCGCCGGGCTGCACGGCAAGCGCCCGGTGCGCCTTGTGATCGAAATGCGCACCTTCCACGCGGTCACCGAACGCACCCGCTACAACCTTGAAAACGCGGGCGTGCACAACATCACCTTCGAGGCCGGCATCTTCGATGCGCGCACCGGAAAGCAACTTGTGCCAACCGATGTCATCCAGGCGGATCTGATCGCGCTTTCAGGCACGAAGGCAATCGCCGCCGAAGCGCGCGGCGAGACCCAGAAGGTGCGAATCATCGATCACGTTTCGAAAGTGATCGCCGGCTGGCTTGGCATTGGCCCCGACATTCGCGGCAGTTTCACGCGAAACGGGCGCTGACCCGGCAGGTCGCCGCAAACCGCCGCCCGCCGCGGCAACGACAGCGCCGGCGGCCTTCCTTCGGCCGCCAACGGCGCGCCCGGGCGCCCCCGATGCCGGCGCCCACCACCGGCGCCCACCGCCGGCCGCTCGCCCCCGGCCCCTCGCCCGGACAGGAAAAGGCCGGCCCCGGACCCCGGAGCCGGCCGCGCTTTCGCTGCCCTGGCGATCGGCCTATTGCATGGCCGGGCCGATGGCGTCAGTGGTGAAGATGTAGTCATCCTGCGTGGAATGGCAGGCGATGCAGCCCTTGTCGGCGCCCTTGGCGACACGGCCGGCCAGTTGCATTCCCTTTGCGTTCTTGTCCAGCGACCCGTCCGGCAGGAACTTCGCCCAGAACCAGTTCTGGTTATCCTCGTCATAGCCGGCTTCGCGCTGGAACATGACCGTGATCGCGCCCAGATGCTTGCCCGGGTCCATCATGATCTGCTCGGCATCCACGCCCTCGGGGCCATAGTTGCGCTTGACGATCAGGGTGCCGGTGTGGCCATCGACCGTTGCCGTGGTGTAGAAGGTTTCAAGCATCTTGCCGTGCGGAGGCGTGCCGTCATAGGGGCGCGACTTGATCGCATGATCGCCCACCAGATTGGCCGCTTCCATCGCCTTCCAGACGAGACCGGCATAGCCCACGTCGTGCTCGGTGCCAAAAGGCGCCATGCCCTGCGCGATGACCGGCGAGGTCAGCAGGGCAAGGGCAAGCGCGCTGCCTGCAAGCAATGATTTCATGATGGTTCTCCACTGTCGGTTTGCAATTCGGATTGGTCCGCGTTTTCTACCAAGAAATGACCTCACCTGTTTTCACAAACCGATGACATTCCAGTGATGACAACGTGTCCGGGTTTGATTGGACTTTCCACATGGCGCATTGAAATGATGACGAAAACCCCGTTTTTCAGACCATGGAGATCATCATGCGTGCCCATCCCGTTTCCGCCTGCGCCGTGGCTCTTGCCGCGGTGCTGACCGCCTCTGTCGCCCAGGCCCAGTCCCAGGCCGACCTCGCCCGGCAGGGCAAGAGCGTGTTCAGGAAATGCAAGGCCTGCCATCGCATCGGCGAGGGCGCGAAAAATGCCGTCGGCCCCGCCCTGACCGGCGTGGTCGGTCGCCAGGCGGGCAGCGCCCCGGGCTATGCCTATTCCAAGTCCATGCGCGCCGCCGGCGAGGCCGGGCTGGTCTGGAGCCAGGAAAAGATCATCGACTACCTGGCCGACCCGACGAAATACCTGCGCCGGGTTCTGGACGATCC
>JALSRF010000325.1 GCA_026984895.1 Paracoccaceae bacterium | reverse complement strand
CGCGGGCGTCGTCCCGTCGATGCGTATCCACAACGCCAAGCTGGGGGTGATGGAGACCCCGCTGCAACTGCTGCGCGAGCATGAGATCACCCCGAAGGAAATCATGTATATCCGCAACCACTTCCCGCCGGCGGGCAAGCAGGCCTGGATGGCCACCAACGATGCGCCGCAGGTTAACGATTGGAGCATCCGCGTGGGCGGTCTGGCGGTGCGCCCGCGCACCATCACGCTGGACGACCTCAAGGCGATGGACCAGGTCAAGGTGGTCGCGGTGATGCAATGCGCCGGCAACGGGCGCAGCTATTTCGCCGCCAAGGCGAAGGCCCCCGGCGGGCAGTGGCAGCACGGCGGCATGGCCAATGTCGAATGGGAAGGCGTGCCGCTGCGCGCGGTGCTGGAGAAGGCCGATGTCGGACCGTCCGACAGCGCCCGCTGGCTGACCGCCAACGGCGCCGATGAATCGCCCTCGCCCAAGGGGGCCGACCTGATCAAGAGCTTCCACATCGAGGACCCGGCGCTGGACAACGCCATTCTGGCGATGAAGATGAATGGCGAGCCGATCCCGGCCGTGCATGGCGGCCCGGTGCGGCTGATCATCCCCGGCTATTACGGCAACATGAACGTCAAGTTCGTCACCGAACTGCTCTATGAAACCGAGCAATCGCCGTCGCCGTTCCAGTCCAAGGCCTACCGCGCGGTGAACCAGCCGGTGGAGCCGGGCAAGTTCTCGGTCAAGGACTACAACCTGGGCAACTCCAAGCCGACCTACGGGTTCAAGATCATGAGCGTGATCTTTGCGCCGCTGGCCGAGGACAAGGTCAAGGCCGGGCCGGTCACCATCCGCGGCGTCGCCTGGAACGACGGCACCTCCAAGATCGTGTCGGTCAAGGTCTCCAAGGATGGCGGCAAGACCTGGGACAATGCCACGATCAAGCATGCCGACAGCCCCTATGCCTGGCAGCAATGGTCGCTGGACACCAAGCTGGAAAAAGGCACCCACGAACTGCGGGTGATCGCGACCGACGAGATCGGGCGCAGCCAGCCGCTGGACGGCACCGCGGCCTGGAACCCGAAAGGCTATGAATGGAACGGCGCCGACCTGGTTACGGTCACGGTCTCCTGAGCCTGCATTGAAAGGGCCTGCCCGCGGCGCCTGATGCCCGCGGGCAGGCCTCTGTCTTTTCCACATCCCGCGAACAGCCCCTGAGCCACCGGACGGAAGAACCGGCGGCGACCCGGACCGTTCGCCATTTCCACAAGAGAGGTCCCCGTGCCCTGCATATCGCTTCCGGCCAAAGCCATCCTTTCCGTTCGTTCCGTTCGTCTGCCACGCCTGGCGCCAATGGTCGCGGCGGCCATGATGCTGTCGCCGCTGGCGCTGCCCGCGCAGGCCGGGGAATTCAACCTGCCCAACGGGCCCGACCGGGCGCTGGTCTATGCCAAATGCCGCACCTGCCACGACCTGCAATATGTGGTGGAAAGCAAGGGCCTTACCACTGATGCCTGGGATGGGTTGCTGTCCGACATGGAGGGCTTCGGGGTCGAACTGACCAGCGACGAATACGACAGGGTTCTGACCTATCTGAGCACCTACATGGGCGACAAGCCGGCACCGGAACCCGCCGCAGGCGACGGCGAAACGCCGGCGGCCGACGGCGCCACGGTTTTTGCCGACAACTGCACCTCGTGCCACCAGGAGGATGCGCAAGGGATCGAGGAGACCTTCCCGCCGCTGGCCGAAAACAGCGACCTGTTCCTGTCGCCGGATTTCCCGGTGAAAGTGCTGCTCAACGGCATGTCCGGCAGCATCTCCGTGAACGGCATGCCGTTCGAGGGCGACATGCCCTCCTTCGGGCATCTGTCGGATGCCGAAATCGCGGCGGTGGTCAACTATCTGCGCAATGCCTTCGGCAATGACGCCAAGGCGCATCCCGACATCCCGGAGATCACCGCAAAGGACGTGGCCGCGGCGCGCGACCCGGCGATGGACCCCGATCAGGTTCTGGCGCTCAGGGCCTCGTTGAAGTGACGGCCTGATGCCTGCCCCCGGGATCCCGCGCCAGGGCAGGCCGGCCGGGCAGCGCACAGCCGAAGTCGATGGCAGGCGGCGCAATGATGGCTCCGCCTGCACCGCACCAGACATCACCATCCGTCCCGGCAACGCACGGCGGTCGAAGGGCGGCCCCGGGCTTGGGGGATGAGGACCGCTCGGCCAGAGCCCCGGCCATGCAA
>JALSRF010000324.1 GCA_026984895.1 Paracoccaceae bacterium | reverse complement strand
AGGAGCGAGAGCGGTGCCAGCGCCCTTGCCTGCCATCCCGGCGCTGTCGCCGGGTTGCGCCAGAAAGCGGGTTGTTTCAACGGCTTTTCTCCGCCCGCGCGCAAAGCGCCTCATCCAGCATGTCCACCGCCCGGGCGGTCGCCTCGGAGCCGGCGGAGCCGATCTGCCAGGCCGCGTGTGCCATCAGCGCGGCGCGATCCGGCGCCAGCACCGCCTCTACGGTCTGGGCGAGGTCCTTGCCATGTCTGATTTCCCGCGATGCCCCGGCACGGGCCAGCCGCTGAAAGGCGATCTCGTGGCGGCGCGTGAGCGGCCCGTGCAGGACCACCGACCCCAGCGCCGCGGCATCGAACGGATCGGGGCCCCCCGTTGTTCCCGCCCGGAAGGTCTGCCCCAGCAGCGATACCGGGGAAAGCCGATACCACAGCCCCATTTCGCCCTCGGTATCTGCCAGGTAGACCTGATGAACCGCATCCGGCACCTCGCCCGTGCTTCGGCGCGCGAAATCCACGCCCGCGGCACGCAGCGCCTGGGCGAAATCGTCGCCTGTTTCGTCGGCTTTCTCCGGCACCAGGATCAGCAGCAGGCGGTGCGAACGCCGCTGTGCCTGAATCTGCGCCGCAATCACGGTATCCAGTTCGCCTTTCGAGATTTCGGCAGCCAGCCAGACCGGGCGCGTGGACAGCACGGACAGCATTTCCTCCCATTCCGCCTGCTGGCAGGGCAGGGCCCCTCGGGTCTGCTCCAGAACGCCGACCGTGTGCACATTGCTGCGCCGCGCTCCGGCCGAAATCAGGGCCTGGGACGTCGTCTCGTCCCCGCTCAGGATTCCGTCGAAAAGGCGCAAGGTGCGACGCGTCAGCCAGGGCACGGGCCTGGTTCTGCGCGCCGTGCACACGGCAACGCCGGTATCCAGCATGAACAGCGCAATGCCACGCTGCGCGGCTTCGTGCATGAATGCAGGCGAAATGCAGTCGGTGATCCAGACCGAAAGGTCCGGCCGCCAGTGGTCAAGAAAGGCGATGGCATTTGCGCGCGTGTCCACGGGCAGAGGCTGAAACCTGCACTGATCGCCAAGCCCGTCGGGCGCTTCGCCGGGCGTGGTGACGAGAAACCACAGGTCCGGCGACCGGTCGGAGAGTTCGCCGATCAGCGCGACAACCGCCTCGTGATCGGCGCGCCGCTGCACATGTATCCACAGGATCTGGCCCTCGGGCCGGGGCCCGGCCCGGGCCCGGGTCTGCTGCCCGTCGGCCGCGCGGTTTCGCAGCGATACCGTCAGATCATGGAGAAACAGTGAGGGCGAAAAGCTCATCCGGCTGCGCGTTATCCTTCCAGTTCCTCGGTGGTGGATGCTTCCTGTTCCTCGTGGCGCAAACGGTGCAGATGCGCGATGTAGTATCGCATGTGCGCGTTGTCCACGGTGCGGTGCGCCGCCGACTTCCAGGCGTCATAGGCGGACTTGTAGTCGGGGAATATGCCGACGATATCGATGGCATCGACATCGCGAAACTGGTTTCTGGAAGGGTCGATCAGTTCGCCGCCAAATACCAGGTGCAGGCGCTGTACCATGTGTCCTCCGGGGTTTTCGTTCGGCTGCACCCTACGGCAAAGCCCGGAAGGGTCAAGCGCCTGTGCAGGTCACGACAGCCGCGCAAGAAGGGCGCCGTGCAGGCCGGCGGGGGCGGCGACCAGGCCGGCGAGCGCCGGGTGCGGATTGTTGAACACCGGCGCCGCACCGCGGCGGTCGGTCACCGTTGCCCCGGCCTCCTGCACGATCAGCGTGCCGGCGGCAACATCCCATTCCCATGTGTCGCGCAAGGTCAGCATCGCATCAAAACGCCCCTCGCCGACCAGCGCCAGCCGATAGGCCAGCGACGGGCGAAAGGCGCGGCTTGCGGGCAGCGAACCGCCCTTCCAGTGAACCGGATCGAAACTGGCCCGCGCGGCGAGAATCGTCGCCTGCGCGACCGTCGAGCAGGCAGAGGCGCGCATGGCCCTGCCGTTCACGAAGGCCCCCGCGCCGCGCACGGCGCTGTAGGTTCGATTGCGCACGGGAAGGTGGACCACGGCCGTTTCAATCCGGCCGTCACGGGCGATGGCAAGCGAATGCGCCCAGGTCTCCTCTCCGGCGATAAAGGCGCGGGTGCCGTCGATCGGGTCGATGATGAACACGCGTTCGCAGCGCAGCCGCGTCTTGTCGTCCTCGCTTTCCTCGGACAGCCAGCCATAGTCCGGCCGCGCGGCGGCAAGCATCCTGCGCAGATGCGCGTTCACGGCCAGATCGGCTTCGCTCACCGGGCCGGCCCCGCCGCCCTTGTCCCAGTTTTCCGGGGCGGATTTCCAGAACCTGCAGGCAATGTCGCCGGCCTCCCGGGCCGCCCGGAACAGAAGATCGATGTCACTTTCCGGCAAGGGTCAGCCCCTCGACCAGAACCGAAGGCACGATCCGCGAGCGGCTGGCGCGCGCATCGTTCGCCGGGCGCAGGCTGGCCAGAACGTCGCGCAGGTTTCCGGCGATGGTGCATTCGTTCACCGGATAGGCGATGTCACCGTTGTCCACCCAGAACCCCGAGGCGCCGCGCGAATAGTCCCCGGTCGTGGGATTGATCGAAGAGCCGATCAGCGAGGTGACGATCAACCCTTGCCCCATGTCGCGCAGCAGTTGCGCGCGGCTCGCCTTGCCCGGGCTCAGCACGATGTTTCCCACCGCCGGAGAGGGCGGCGCCGAGGTGGAGCGCGCCGCATTCGCCGTCGTTTCAAGTCCAAGCTTGCGCGCGCTGGCAAGATCCAGGACCCAGCGCATCAGCACGCCGTCCTCGACAATGGCACTGCGCCGCGCCGCAAGCCCCTCGCCGTCGAAGGGGCGCGAGCGCGCGCCGCGCACCCGGTCCGGTTCTTCCACGATGGACAGGCCGCGCGGCAGCACCTGCTTTCCCAGAAGATCGCGCGCCCAGGACGAACCGCGCGCGATCGCCGCCCCGTTGATCGCGCTCAGAAGATGGCCGATCAGCCCGGATGAAACGCGCTCGTCGAACACCACCGGAAAACGCCCGGTCGGAGGTTTGCGTGCCCCGGCGCGCGCCACCGCACGCTCGCCGGCAATACGCCCGATCTCCTGCGGGCTTGGCAGGTCGGCGCGAAAGGTCATGGATTCGCCGTAGTGATCGCGCTCCATTTCGGTGCCGCTTCCGGTGATGGCGACGCACGACAGGGCGTGGCTGGTGCGCGCGTAGCCGGCCGAAAACCCGTTGCTGGTGGCCAGGTGGATGCGGTAGCGCGAATAGCCCGCCGAGGCCGACTGGACCTGGGTCACGCCGGCCACCTCCAGCGCAGCGCGTTCGGCTTCGATCGCGGCGCGCTTCAGTGTTTCGGGGTCCGGGTCGCCGCCCGGATCGGCCAGTTCAAGGTGCGCCGCGCCGGTTTCGGGGGCAAGCGCGTCCGGGTCGGCCAGCCCGATCGACGGGTCTTCGGGCGCCTCGCGGGCCATGGCTACGGCGCGTTCGGCCATGGTGACGATCGTTTCCGGGCGCGCATCGGAAGACGATACGCATGCCTGCCGCCCGCCCAGGATCGCGCGAACGCCCAGGTCGATCCCCTCCGAACGCTCGGCATGTTCCAGGGTGCCGTTCAGCGCATCGATGGACAGCGACGTCCCATCGACGACCAGCGCGTCGGCGGCATCCGCGCCGGCCCTTTTCGCCGCCGCCAGCAGCGCGCCAGCCAGATCCGGTAGATCGTCTTTCATCTGTCGGTCCACCCCCAGGCCCGGCACCGGCCAAAAGCCACGTTCGCCCGATCAGGCCGTGCCATCGTGCGGAATGCGCAGCACCTGGCCGGGATAAATCCTGTCCGGGTCGCTCAGCATCGGCTTGTTCGCTTCGAAGATTTCCATGTAGCGGTTGCCGTCGCCCAGGGTCTTTTTCGCAATGGCCCAGAGCGTGTCGCCCTTCACAACCGTGTGGAACACCGGATCGTGCCCCCCCAGCGTATCCTCGACCGCCGCCACGCCTTCGACATTGCCCACGGCCAGGATCACCTTTTCCTTGACCTCCTGGCTGACCGGCGTTCCCGAGACCTTCACCGTGTCGCCGTCAACGGCGATATCCAGGCCGGAGGCATCCAGGCCAAGATCCCGGATTTCCTGATGCAGCACATCGGGCGCCGGCGCGGCATCCGCCTTTCCGACCAGGCGCTTGCCCGCATTCTTGACGAAACTCCACAAACCCATGTTTCACACTCCTCGTTACGCATTCATGCCCCGCTCATGCCCCGTTGCAAGGGCGCACGCGCCTGGCCGGGCAGCTGTGTCCAGCGGCGCCGGCCGGGCGAAAACTGCCCGCGGAACAGAACAGAGAGTGGGGGAAGAGCGGCGGTGATTCAAGCCATTTGGCCGCCGGGCAGCCGAATTTTCCGCCATTTCCCGGCGGCGCGCGAAAACCGGGCGAAAACCGCGCCTTCGCAATGCAAGACGGCGTGAAAAAAAGGCCGCGCCTGATGCCGCGCGGCCTTTCCGCTGACGCCTGGGAGGCGCTACTTCAATTGCTGCCCGTTGGCAAAGACGGAGCCATCGCCCTTGACCTCGATTTTCGACACCAGCGTGTCGGCGTCGCCGCCGGGCCGGGCGAACAGGCCAAGCATCATCGTCACGCCGGCGGCCTGATCCTGCGGCAGGATCCCCATCTGCCCAAGGCGGTCCAGAAGGCCATAGACCCCGACCAGTGTCAGGTCGATGGCCCCGGCGGGCGCCGGCATGCCCTTGAAGGTGGTGGTATCGGAATTGTCGAATGTGAAATCGCCCTTGCCGGTGACCCGCGCGCCCAGCGTCGAGACTTCGACATCGTTGATTGTCAGCTTGTTGATCATGAGGGGGCTGTCGCCCGGGAAGTTGTCAACTGCTTGCTGGTCAAACAGGTCCACCAGCCAGTGCATCCTGCCCGAAATGTCCAGCGAAAGGGTCGTCGGATCGCGCGGCATGACCTGCCCCGGATCGAACATGTTCCAGAGCGCATCGGCAAACTCGACATCCTTCAGGTTCAACTTGAAGGAAAAGTCCTTGTCGGTATCGCTGCGCGCCATGGGCATGGCCAGGAGAAGTCCGATCTCGCCCGCCGAGGCGGTGAGTTCCGGGAACGGCAGCGACGGGCTCCGAAACGCGTATTTCACGCCGGTGCTGCTGCCCCCGTAGGAGAGTCCGCCATCGCCGATGCGCGCGTCAAGCGTCGTGCCATCGGACGAGGTATCAAGCGTGAACTCGTCCGGTTGGCCCGATAATTGCGCATGGGAACTGGAGGCACCGGCCTTGAAATGCGAGTCCCCGGAAAATGCGCTGGCGAACATGGCGGCCGGATCGGCCATGTTCAAACCGGTCGGAACACTCAGCGAAGACCGGGTGGAAATGTCGTTCATCTTCCCGGAGATGGTCATCTTTCCGCCCTTCTCGGGGTCGGGGATGACAACGTCATAGGCCAGACTGGCCGCGCGCATGGAACTGGCGATCGACTTGCCGCTGTCGCTCTGGATCGAATATTTCCCGTTCGAGTCGTTGATGGCCACGGACGCATTCAGATCAACCGCATCGCCATCCACGAAAAGCTTGTCCAGTTCCAGTGCGATCCTGCTGGCAAGATAGTCGAAATTGATGTTCTCCGGGGTGCCGGAGGCGACAATGCTCAGCCCGGTCTGATGTGCGATCATCGTCAGGTCCAGCGAGCCGGACTCGGGCCGGGCCGTCGAAATTGAAATCGGCAGGTCGGGCGACATGGTCACGGCAACGGTTCCATCGCCGCGCTCGCGGAATTCGAGCCGCTCGAGGGACGCCGACGACTTTCCGTTGGGCATGTCGAAGTTCATGGAAATGTTGTGCAGGATGATCGCGCCGTTCTCGTTGTCCCGGGACCCGATATTCAAGGTCTGTCCGGTCGATTCCGCGTAGGTTTTCCAGCCGTTCCAGACCTCTTGCGCGGTCACGTCGGCAAGCGATGCCGTCGTCGATGCCAGCAGGGCAGCGGTGCCCAGAAAAGACCTGTAAGTCATGTGATGTTTCATTTTGAGTTCCACCTCCAATGCAATCCGGGCTATCGTATCTGAACAATTTAGGTCAAGGCCGGGACCAGTTTCGGGCAGTAATATGGCAAGAGAAACCCAAAACCAACGCGAAAAGACGCGATTCGCCGGCAAGGTCGTGGTGGTCACCGGCGCCAGCCGGGGGATCGGCGAAGCCGCCGCACGGTATTTCGCGCAGGCCGGGGCAGGGGTTGCCCTGCTCGCCAGAAGCGGCGGTGAAATCCGAAGGCTGGCCCGGGAAATCGGCCCGCGCGCCCTGGCCGTGGCGTGCGATGTCAGCCGGTTCGAAGAGGCGAAAGCCGCCGTGGACAAGGTGATTTCCCGTTTCCCTTCGCTGGATGTCCTGATCAACAACGCCGGCGTGATCGAGCCGATCGCACCGCTGCGGCACTCCGATCCCGCCGGATGGGGGCAGGCCATCGACATCAACCTGAAAGGCCCCTACCACATGGCGCGCGTCGCGCTGGAGGCAATGCGCTCCAATGGCGGCGGCAGCATCCTGACGGTCTCGTCCGGGGCCGCTCATGCTCCGATCGAGGGCTGGAGCCACTATTGCGCCTCCAAGGCCGGCGCTGCGATGCTGACGCGATGCATCGACCTGGAAGAGCGCGCCAACGGCATCCGTGCCATCGGCCTGTCCCCGGGCACCGTCGCCACCCGCATGCAACGCCGGATCAGGGCCTCGGGCATCAACCCGGTCAGCCGGCTTGACTGGTCCGACCATATCCCCCCGCGATGGGTGGCGCTTGCGCTTGGCTGGATGTGCACCGACGAGGCCGACGCGTTTCTGGGCGGCGAAGTCAGCCTGAAAGACGCACGGATACGGCAGCGAATCGGGCTGGTGCCATGATCGAGGTTTTCAGGGAAAACGGTCTGACGCGCATCACGCTGAACCGGCCGGACAAGGCCAACGCACTGACCGCGGCGATGCTGTCGGACATGATCGAGGCCGTCGTCGGCGCGCGCGCGCATTCCCGGGTCCTTGTGATCACGGGTGCCGGCAAGGTTTTCAGTGCCGGCGCAGACCTGAACGAAGCCGGCGCCGGCCTTGCCACCAGCCCCCTTTGGGAAGAGTTGTCCGGCGCGATCGCCGACCTCGAGTGCCTGACCATCGCCGCGCTGAACGGCACGCTGGCGGGCGGCGCCTTCGGCATGGCGCTGGCCTGCGATCTGCGCATTGCGTGCCCGCAGGCGACCTTCTTTTACCCGGTGATGAAGCTGGGCTTCCTGCCGCAGCCCTCGGACCCGGCGCGCCTGCGTGGTCTGGTGGGACCGGCCCGCGCCAAGATGATCCTGATGGCCGGCCAGCGCATCGATGCCACAGAGGCGCTGCACTGGGGGCTGGTTGATCGGCTGGTGGCACGCGATGCGCTTGATCGCGAGGTGGGCGCGCTTGCTGCCGATGCCCTGGCCGCCGGGCACGAACGGGTCGCCGCGATCAAGGCCCTGTTTCGCACCGGCGCAGGATAGGCGCGTTCGCGGGCGCGACGGCCTGCACCATTGTTTTCCCGGCGAATTCGCCTGATAAGCGCGTATTCGCCGGCGCCGGGCCGGCAACATCCGACCGCAGGTGCTTTGGGGACGCCGATATGGAAAACCAACCCGAGATCGTCGCGCAGGCGCTCGACTACGCCCGGCGGGGCTGGGAACTGGCCCTGCAATGGCTGGCCAGCCCGGCGGCATGGTCGCAGTTCGCGCTGCTGGTGGCGGCATGGCTGCTGGCACTGGTGTTCAGTCGCTGGCTGTCGCCGAAACTGACCGCCCTGATCGCCCCGCCCGCGGATCAACGCGGCATGCTGGCGCGGGGGCGACGCTTCGTGCTGGTTTTCCTGCCGCTGTTGCTGCCGCTGCTTGCCTATGCGCTGACCGCCGCGGGCGAGGGGCTGACGCGCTCTCTCTTTGGCAGCGGCGCGGTGATCGGCCTGGGCAAGCGGGCGTTCGTGTTCCTGGCCGCCCGGGCGCTGGTGCGCGACATCGTCAAAGAGCCGTTCCTGCGCCTGATGGGCCGTCATGTGCTGCTGCCGATCGCCGGGCTCTACGTTCTGGGCCTGCTGGGGCCGATCGGCGCGCTGCTGTCGCAAACCGAAATCCGGCTGGGCAACATTTCCTTTTCGCTCATGGCGCTGGTGCGCGGGGTGATCGCCGGCAGCCTGCTGTTCTGGCTGGGTCGCTGGTCGAACGAACAGAGCACCAGCTACATCGCCAGCCGCCAGGAAATCCGCCCCGCCACCCGCGAACTGGCCGCCAAGGCCATGGAACTGGCAATCTTCGGCACCGCCTTCATCGTGCTGATGAGCATCATGGGAATCGACCTGACCGCGCTTGCCGTTCTGGGCGGCGCGGTCGGCGTCGGGCTGGGCTTCGGGCTGCAGAAGATTGCCTCGAATTTCATTTCCGGGGTCATCCTGCTGCTGGAAGGGCAGGCCACGGTGGGCGATTTCGTCGAACTGGATGGCGGCGAAATGGGCAAGATCGTGAAGATGGGCGCCCGGGCGACCATCCTGGAAACCTTCGATGGCCGCTGGATCGTGGTCCCGAACGAGGATTTCATCACCACGCGCGTGGTCAACTATTCCGACAGCGGCTCGGCCAACCGCTACGAAGCGGCCTTTTCGGTGCATTACGATACCGACATCAACAAGGTGCCCGGCATCGTCGAAGCGGCGGTGTCCACACATCCCGGCGTTCTGGACAAGCCCTTCCCGCCGGATTGCGAACTGCGCGGCTTCGGCGAAAGCGGCGTGGAATTCGCGGTGGAGTTCTGGGTCAACGGGCTGGACGACGGGCCCAACAAATACACTTCCGACGTGCTGTTCCTGATCTGGAACGCACTGAAGGACAACGGTATCACGATTCCCTATCCGCAGCGCGTGGTCGAAATCACGGGCGGCCTGCCGAAAGGATGACCGGATGGGCCATGCGCTTGTCATCGGCGGCGGCCCGGCGGGGCTGATGGCGGCGGAGCAGCTGGCGCGTGCCGGCCACAGGGTGCAGCTGGTCGAGGCCATGCCCACCGTCGGGCGAAAGCTTCTCATGGCGGGCAAGTCCGGCCTGAACCTGACCAGGGACGAACCCACCGCGCGCTCCCTGCCGCGCTATGGCGACGCTGCCCGACGGCTGGCGCCGATCCTGGAAACCTTCGGCAACCGCGAGGTTCGCGACTGGGCGCATGGCCTCGGGCAGGACACCTTCGCGGGCACCTCGGGGCGGGTGTTTCCGGTGGCGCGCAAGGCCTCGCCGCTGTTGCGCGCCTGGCTCGGGCGGCTGAACGCGCTTGGCGTCGCGTTTCATACCCGCTGGCGCTGGACCGGCTGGACCGGCGAGGCGCTGCGCTTCGCCACCGCAAGCGGGACCGTCGAGGCACGCCCCGATGCCTGCGTCCTGGCCCTCGGCGGAGCAAGCTGGCCGCGGCTGGGATCGGACGGCGCCTGGGTGCCACTGCTGGCCCAACGCGGTGTGGCGATCACGCCGCTGGCCGCGGCCAACGCCGGTCTGGACATCGACTGGTCGCAACACATGCGTCGTTACTTCGGCGCGCCGGTCAAGAACGTGCGGCTGAGCGCCGGAACGGTGTGCGATCGCGGCGAATTCGTGATTTCGGCGCGCGGCCTCGAAGGCAGCGGGATCTATGCCATGAGCAGGCCGGTGCGCGAAGGCGCGCGGCTTTGCATCGACCTTCTGCCGGGGCGCAGCCATGACTGGATCATCAGCCGGCTGGGCCACCGGCCGGCCGGGGAAACCCTGACCAACCGTCTGCGAAAGGCGCTGAAACTGCCGCCGGCAAAGCTGGCCCTGCTGAGGGAGTTCGACCGCCCGCCCGGCGAACCGAAGGCCCTGGCGGCACGGATCAAGGCACTGCCCGTGCGCCACCGGGGCCTGCGCCCGATCGAAGAGGCAATCTCGTCGGCCGGGGGCATCGCCTGGCACGGGCTTGACGAAGATCTCATGCTTGCGGCCCTGCCCGGCGTGTTCGCCGCGGGCGAAATGCTTGACTGGGAGGCCCCGACCGGCGGCCATCTTCTGACCGGGTGCCTGTCCACCGGTCGCCGGGCCGGGCGCGGCGCCGCGCGCTGGCTTGGCAAGGGCAATCGGGCCGGCTGACCCGCCCGGGCGGGGCTCAGCCGTCCTTCGCCCTGCCAAGCGCGCGACGAAAGGCCGGGCGGTTGCGCAGCCGGTCGTGATAGGCCGCAAGCGCGGGCTCTTCCACCGCGAATTTGGCAGCGCGCGCCCAGCCCAGGCAATGGCCCGCCAGGATATCGGCAATGGTCATGGTTTCGCCCATCAGGAACGGCCCGTCGCCAAGCCGCTCGGCCAGGCGGCGGGTGGCGCGCGCGAATTCCCACCTCAGGCTGTCCTTGATCTGCGGAACGCGCATCTCTTCCGGCAGCA
>JALSRF010000323.1 GCA_026984895.1 Paracoccaceae bacterium | reverse complement strand
GCCTTCAGTTCGTCGTCATCCAGCGGCGCGCCCCGCTCGGACAGTCTGGCGTGGTAAAGGCGGGTGACGAAGAGCGAAGAAATCCGGGCCATGGGATCGTCATAGCCGCGTTGTGCAGCGCCGACAACGCCCATTGCCCATTGTCCATTGTCCATTGCGCCAACGTGCGTTGCGCCTGGGCTCAGTCCGCAAGAGCGTGCCGCCCCGGGCCGCACCCGCCCGGCCCGGGCCGGTGCCTGCGCTTGCGTCGTCTGCCCGGCATTGTGAAAATACAGTTGCTCGTCGCGCGGCACTGCTAGTCGCGCGGCACGCGCCCCATGACGGCAAAGCTCTTGATGAAGGGGCCGGCCATGGCCGGGTTCTTGATCATCGCGCCATAGTCGCCCAGGTTGAACTTCAGCTTGCCGCGCGCATAGGCGGCGCCAAGCGCCACCATGCCGATTCCCCTGGAGCACCATTTTTCCCAGTCCTCGGGGCTGGCGCGCAGGTCCCAGTTCAGTTCCTGTCCGCCGTATTGCCCGGCCATCGTCACCATGCCGTTTTCCACGTTGATGAAGCCGCGCGGGGCGTCTTCGCCCTGGTAGCCGTAACCGATGGCCGAGTTGAAGCCGATCTTCGCCAGCGCCTGCCCCAGGTCGGGTTCGTTGTTCCATTCGGTCCCGAAGGCCAGCATCCAGTCCTGCGAAAAAAGTTCTGCCAATGTCTTTCCTTCCGTTCGTCAAAACCCGGCCCGCCGGCCGCATATATTCACAAGTTGGTATATGAATCGGGTGATTCCCTCAAGGCTCCCGGCCCCGGCCCGCCGGGTCTGCCGGGCGGCGCCGCGAACCGGCAGCGCCGCCTGCCCCGGCCGTTCGCGGTGATGCGAATTCCCGCATCCACCGACGCGCTGCACAAAACCCTTGCCATGCTGGCGAATCCCCCCTATAGGGCAGCCTTCTACCCAGAAACTCCACCGGGAGACGGGTGACCCGTTTCGGGGCCTGCCGGTGATGTTGGAAAAGGATGCACGGCCATGAGCGCCAGCGAACTGCGTGACAAGACGCCGGACCAGCTTCGCGAAGAACTGGTCAGTCTGAAAAAGGAAAGCTTCAATCTGCGATTCCAGCAGGCCACCGGTCAGCTGGAGAACACCGCCCGCATGCGGGCCGTGCGCCGCGCGGCCGCGCGGGTGAAGACGATCCTGAACGAAAAGGCCGCCGCCGCGGCCAGCGAAGAATAAGGGGGCCTGAAAGATGCCGAAACGTATCCTGCAGGGCACCGTGGTGAGCGACGCGAATGCGCAGACCGTGACGGTCTCGGTCGAACGCCGCTTTACCCATCCGGTTCTGAAAAAGACCATCCGCAAGTCCAAGAAATACCGGGCCCACGATGAGAACAACGCTTTCAAGGTCGGCGACACCGTCCGCATCCAGGAATGTGCGCCGAAATCGAAAACCAAACGCTGGGAGGTGATCGCCACCTAGGCGGCACAGCCCGGTTCAATCGAAACCCTGGGGACAAGGCACGCATCGCCCCCCAAAGGTCGGGAGAAACCAAATGATCCAGATGCAGACCAATCTGGATGTTGCTGACAACTCCGGCGCCCGCCGGGTTCAGTGCATCAAGGTTCTGGGGGGCTCCAAGCGCCGTTACGCAAGCGTCGGAGACGTGATCGTCGTATCGGTCAAGGAAGCCATCCCGCGCGGGCGCGTGAAGAAGGGCGACGTGCGCAAGGCCGTCGTCGTGCGCACCGCCAAGGAAGTGCGCCGCGAGGACGGAACCGCGATCCGCTTTGACCGCAACGCCGCCGTCATCCTGAACAACAACAACGAACCGCTGGGCACCCGTATCTTCGGCCCCGTGGTGCGCGAGTTGCGCTCGAAGAACTTCATGAAGATCATCTCGCTCGCCCCGGAGGTGCTGTAAGATGGCTGCGAAACTGAAAAAGGGCGACAAGGTCGTCGTGCTGGCCGGCAAGGACAAGGGCAAGCAGGGTGAGATCACCCGGGTCATGCCGAAAACCGGCAAGGCCGTCGTCGAGGGCATCAACATCGCCATCCGCCACGTGCGCCAGAGCCAGACCACCCAGGGCGGGCGCATCCCGCAGGCGATGCCGATCGACCTTTCGAACCTGGCGTTGCTTGACAAGAACGGCAAGCCGACCCGCGTCGGTTTCCGCATCGAGGGCGACAGGAAGGTGCGCTATGCCAAGACCACAGGGGAGGTCGTCTGATGCTTGATGCAGCCAGTTACACCCCGCGCC
>JALSRF010000322.1 GCA_026984895.1 Paracoccaceae bacterium | reverse complement strand
GTCCATCATGCTGATCCTGGTGCCGCTGATGCTGCCGGTGATCAGCGACATGGGGGTGGACCCGATCTGGTTCGGCATCGTCACCGTGATTGCCGTGGAAATCGGCCTGCTGACGCCACCCTTCGGCATATCGGTCTTCGTGATCAAATCCGCGCTGGACGATCCCTCGATCACCTTGGGCGACATCTTCATCGGCGCCGCGCCCTTTGCCGCGATGATGCTGATCGTGCTGGGGATCGTGCTGGCCTTTCCCATCCTGACAACCGCATTTCAGTGAAGAAAAGGAGCGCCCAAATGACCCGCCGTTTCGTCGATCTTTCCGTGCCGCTGGAAACCGGCATCGTTTCGGACCCGCCAATCATGCTGCCGGAAATCACCTACCTGAGCCATGATCAGACCGCCGAACAGGTGATGTCCTTCTTTCCGGGGCTGAAGAAGGAAGACCTGCCCGGCGGCGAAGGCTGGGCCGTCGAGATGCTGCAGATCGCCACCCACAACGGCACCCACCTGGACGCGCCCTATGACCACCATTCCACCATGTCGGGCGGCGCGCGCGCGATCACCATCGACGAGGTGCCGCTGGACTGGTGCATGAACCCCGGCGTGAAGCTGGACTTCCGCCATTTCGACGATGGCTACATCGTCACCGCCGACGATGTGGAGGCCGAACTGAAGCGCATCGGCCACGACCTGCAACCGCTTGATATCGTGGTGGTCAACACCTCGGCCGGGGCGCATTACGGCCAGCCGGACTACCTGGTCAAGGGCTGCGGCATGGGGCGCGAGGCAACGCTCTACCTGCTGGAACGCGGCGTGCGCGTCACCGGCACCGACGCCTGGAGCTGGGACGCCCCCTTTGCCCTGACCGCGCAGCAATACGCGCGCGACCGCGACCCCTCGATCATCTGGGAAGGCCACCGCGCCAGCATGGAGATCGGCTATTGCCACATGGAAAAGCTGGCCAACCTGGACAGCCTGCCGGGCGACGGCTTCGAGATTTCCTGCTTTCCCTACAAGATCAAGGGCGCATCCGCCGGCTTCACCCGCGCGGTCGCCATATTCGAGGAGTAGGCCGATGCGACTTGGAACGGTAAAGCACGATGGCCGGGCGCGCCTGGTGGCACCGCTCGACGACGACACGCTGCTCGATCTCGCCCGCGCGGCGGAACTGAGCGGCGTGCAGGGCGCCCCCCTTGCCGACATGCAGACGCTGATCGAGGCCGGCGAGTCCGGGCTGGACCTGGCCCGCGCCCTTGCCGAAACCCCGCCCGAGGCGGCGCTGATCGCCACCGCCGATGTCGCATTCCTGCCGCCGATCGTGCCGGTGCAATACCGCGACTGCCTGGTGTTCGAGGAACATCTGAAAAACAGCTTTGCCGCCGCGACCCGCATGACCGGGCGCGCCTTCGACATTCCGCCGGTCTGGTATCGCCAGCCGATCTACTACAAGGGCAACCGGCTGTCCTTTGTCGGCCACGGGGCGGATGTGATCTGGCCGGCCTATGCGCAGTTTCTCGACATCGAGCTGGAACTGGCGATCGTCACCGGCAAGCGCGGCAAGGACATCGCGCCCGAGGACGCGCCCGGTTACATCTTCGGCTACACGATCCTGAATGACGTGTCGGCGCGCGATGCGCAGATGCTGGAAATGCCCGGCCAGCTTGGCCCCGCCAAGGGCAAGGATTTCGACACCGGCAACATCCTGGGCCCCTATATCCTGACCGCCGACGAGGTGGCGCACCCGGTGGCGCTGGAGATGCAGGCGCGCGTCAACGGCGAACGCTGGGGCGGGGGCAATTCGCGCGACATGCACCACGATTTCGGCGCCATCCTGGCCCATGTCTCGGCCAGCGAAACGATCTTCCCGGGCGAAGTCATCGGCTCGGGCACGGTGGGCACCGGCTGCGGGCTGGAAATCGGCAGGCAGTTGCAGCCCGGCGACAGGTTCGAACTGGAGATCGAAAGGATCGGGATCCTCGCCAACCGGATCGTCCGGGAGGAGCGGCCATGACCGAAACCGGCGCCCCGCGCGAGACGCCGGCGCGCGAGATGCCGGCGCGTGCGGTGGTGGAGTTCACCTGCACCGGCACCGCCGTGGGCAAGATGCGCAACGAACTGGACGTGCGCATGGTGCGCCCGATGCGCGAACGCTTCGAGATGGCCACCGACGAGGGCGCCTTTCACGGCGGCGACGCCAGCGCGCCGCCGCCTCTGGCCATGTTCATCGGCGCCCTGACCGGCTGCA
>JALSRF010000321.1 GCA_026984895.1 Paracoccaceae bacterium | reverse complement strand
GGAACGGATGCTTGACCAGTTCCATTTCCGTCACCAGATCGGCGATCTCGATCAGGTCGGCATGGGCATTGCGTCCGGTCAGAACCACATGGGTCATCGGCGGTTTTTCTTCGTTGAGAAACTTCACTACCTCGGCAATCGGCACGTAATCGTAGCGGATGGCGATGTTGATTTCGTCGAGCAGCACCATCTTGTTCGCGGGGTCGCGGATCAGCTCCTTGGCCTTTTCCCAGGCGGCGAGTGCCATTTCGGTGTCGCGGGTCTTGTCCTGGGTTTCCCAGGTAAAGCCTTCGCCCATGGTGTGAAAGTCGCATACGTCGGAAAACTTCGACAGGATCAGGTCGCGTTCGCCGGTGGACATGCCGCCCTTGATGAACTGCACCACGGCGCATTGCATGTTGTGAGCAATGCAGCGGAAGATCATGCCGAAGGCGGCGGTTGACTTGCCTTTGCCCTTGCCGGTGTGGACGATGACCAGGCCCTTTCGGTCGGTCTTGGTCGCCATGATCTTGTCGCGGGCGGCCTTTTTCTTGGCCATCTTCATCGCGTGGCGGTCGGTGTCGTCGCTCATCGGTCGTTCTCCTGTCGCGAAGGCAGAGTTTGCGGCTCGTGTGGGCGAATTGCAAGGGGGTGTTAGCAAAGCGTTAACCAGGATCGGCAAAGGTTGTCGGCATGTGGTTTCGCGTTCTTCCGGTTGCAATACTGCTGGCTCTGGCCGGCTGCGACAGCCCTTCGCAAGAGATGTGGGGCGGGGCGATGCGCGAGGTTTCGATGGATGGTAGCCGGTTCCGGGTGTTCATGCAGCCGGGCGGCTACCGGGTCGAGGCGCATCGGGTATCGGTGGAGATGCTGCCGAGCAAGGTCGAGACCTTTGCGCGGGGTTATCGTGCGATCGAGCTGGCCACGGGCTGCAAGGTGGTGGCCGGGTCGCTGGGTGGGGATCGGGCGATCGTGACCGCGCGGGTGAATTGCCCGCTGCCCGAGCGCGGGCGGTAAGGGCGGGAGCCTCCGGCGGAGGTATTTTGGCCAAGAAGAAGAGGATCAGCCATCCGGGGCCGGGCCCGGGTGGCGGGGCAGGCTGTCGTCGAGCTTCAGCCAGGGCAGGCGTTCGGCGTAGTGGACGTGAAAGGCGGGTTCGAACCCGGCCGGGTCTGACAGCGTGGCCGCGTAAAGGTGGATTTCGCCTGCGTAGCGGTCGGCCTGAAACGCCATCGGGGTGCCGCAGGTGGGGCAGAAGCTGCGCCTCACGCCGGGCGACGATGCCCAGGATTTCGGTGGCTGGCCGGTCCATTCGAAGCGGCTGAGCGGGATGCCGAAGAAGGTGGTGACGGGCGAGGCCGTCTGCCGGCGGCAGCTTTCGCAATGGCAGTGGCAGGCCCAGGTTTCGGGGCCTTCGATCCGGTAGCGGGTGGCGCCGCACAGGCAGTGGCCGGTTCTGATCATGTGATGTCCCTTTCAAAGCGACAGGAGGTGGGGCGGGCATGGCCCGGGTGCGTCTCATGCGCGACGAGGCGAAAGCCCATGGCGGCGAAGGCGCGCTGGTTTTCGGTGAGCTCGATCCGGGTTTTCAGGACGAGACGGGGCAGGTGGCGGGCGCGGGCGCGCCTGATGGCCACTCCGACAAGGCGGCGGGCGAGACCCTTTTGGCGGTGGCTTGCGGCGACCGCGAGCTTGCCAAGGTAGAGATGGTCGGGTGCGGGGCTGAGGAAAATGCAGGCAACGGGCGGTGTGCCGATGGCCCAGACCTCGCCGGTTTCGGCCTGGGTCGCGATGTCGGCCAGGCTCAGCCGGTGCAGCGAGCTTGGCGGGTCGATGCGGCCCTCCATATAGGCGAAGGCTTCGTGCAGCAGGGCTAGGATCGCCGGGATTTGCGCGGCGTCGGGTGCCAGGCGGTATGGGGTCAGGCGGGCCACGGGACGACGGTCAGTTCGGGCCACAGGCGCTTTTGGCGCACGGCCTTGGTTTCGTGCGTCTTGCGGTTGTCGCGCGGCGGGTTCGGGGTGAGGCGAAAGGAAAAGATGTCATCGAGGCCGAACGGAGCATGAAGGGTGAAACTGTCATCTGCCAGCAAGCGCAATCCGACGCAATGGGTGCGGCAGGCGAAACGGTCGATGGCGTCGCGACTGCGGCTGAGCGGCGCACAGGGGGTGCCGAAGTGTTGCTCGTACCACAGGTGCACGCGGGCCTGGTTGCGGACCTCGACCGGCGGAGGTGCCGCGAAAAGCGGCGCGGCACGCTGTATGATCCGATCTT
>JALSRF010000320.1 GCA_026984895.1 Paracoccaceae bacterium | reverse complement strand
GGCAGCCAATGCATCAGCGCGACCATCGGTACGCGCGACAACGCGCCCGCTGCCACCAGCGGCGCAAACACATGCCCCATGGCCAGCAGCGTGCCGATCAGCGACCAGCGCAACATCATGGACAGGATCAGGGCCAGCACACCATAGGTGCCGATCCGGCTGTCCTTCATGATTTCGAGGCGGCGCGCCACATCCCGGCCGCCCCAGAACCCGTCGGCGCAATCGGCCAGCCCGTCCTCGTGCATCGCGCCGCTGGCGACGACCTGGGCGCCCAGGGCCAGAGCGGCGGCACTCGTCCCGGACAGCCCGAAAACCAGCCCGGCAAGGGCGGCCAGCGCGCCCAGGCCGCCGACAATCGCCCCGGCAAGCGGCCAGGCCCAGGCCGCCCGCGCGCCGTGGCGCCCGGGCGCGTCGGGCACCGGCAACCGGGTCAGCAGCGCCAACGCGGCGAACAGATCACCCGGCTGCAGTCTAGCCATGTCCCGCCATGTCGCTCCTGCCGCAAGATGCGACCCTTTTCGTCTTGCCCTGTCGGCGCAAGCGATACAGAACTGGTCTCGCCAATTCAACGGAAAGCGAACCATGACCGGAATGACCAGCCTCGACGATCTGCGCCAGCGTCTTGCCCGGGCGCCCGGGCAAGACGAGACCGCGCGCACCCGCGCACAGGAACGCAACGCACAACTGACCAAGCCCCCCGGCGCCCTGGGCCGGCTGGAGGAACTGGCGATCTGGTACGCCGCCTGGCGCGCCACCGCGCGGCCCCGACTCGAGCGCCCGCAGGTGATCGTCTTTGCCGGCAACCACGGGGTCTGTGCGCAGGGGGTCTCGGCCTTTCCGCCAGAGGTGACGGCGCAGATGGTGGCCAATTTCCGTGCCGGTGGCGCGGCGATCAATCAGCTGGCCGCCACCTTCGGCGCAACCATGGACGTGCACGCGCTCGACCTCGATACCCCGACGGCCGATTTCACCGAAGGCCCGGCGATGACGCCCGAAGAGTTCCTGCAGGCGCTCGATACCGGCTGGCGCGCCGTCGATTGCACCGCCGATCTCCTGGTCGTGGGCGAAATGGGAATCGGCAACACCACCGCCGCGGCCGCGGTATCGGCGGCCCTGTTCGGCAAGGAGGCCGCGCTCTGGACCGGGCGCGGAACCGGGGTGGACGATGCCGGTCTCGAACACAAGAAGGCGGTGGTGGAAAAAGCCCTTGCCGCCAACCCCGCGGACGACCCGCTGGAGGTGCTGCGCTGCCTGGGCGGGCGCGAGCTTGCGGCCATGGCCGGCGCGATCGCCCGCGCGCGCTGCGCCCGCATCCCGGTGATCCTCGACGGCTTCATCTGCACCGCCGCGGCGGCGGCTCTGCACGTCGCGCACGCCGGCGCACTCGATCACGCGGTTGCCGGCCATGTTTCGGCCGAACGCGGCCACGCAGTCCTGCTCGAACGGCTGGGCAAGGCGCCGCTGCTCTCCCTGGGGCTGCGGCTCGGAGAGGGCTCCGGCGCGGCCCTGGCGATCGCCATCCTGAAAGGGGCGCTCGCCTGCCACTCGGACATGGCCACCTTTGCCGAGGCCGGGGTGGCAGAAAGCTGAGCCCCCTTCTTTTTCGCTGAAATATCCCCGCCGGAGGCCGTTGCCCCGGCAGGGGCAACCCGGCATCAGCCGGCGTCTGCCGCGCGCACGCACCGCCACGCTGCAGTGCCCCCTTCACGCCCCCTTCACGACGCCGCAACCGCGCATCGGACCGGCAGCGGACCGTCATACTTGCGCTGGTCCATCACGATCTGGCTCTGCACCCGCGCCACTGCCTTGAGCGGAAGAATCTCGTTTTGAATCAATCGGTTCAGATCCGTCAGAGACCGGCAGTAGATGTGCAGCAGGTAATCCGCTTCGCCGCTCAGAATCCAGGCACCGGTGATCTCGGGCAGGGTGTCGATGCGGCGCGCGAAGCTGGCCACCTGTGCCGCTTCGTGGCTGGCCATCTGCACCTGCACGAAGGCCTGCACCTGCAGCCCCAGCCGATTTTCGTCAAGACGCGCGCCGTAGCCGCGGATGTAGCCCGCCGCCTCCAGGCGCTGCCGGCGCCTGCCCACCTGGCTGGCCGACAGGTTCACGCGTTCGCCCAGCGCCTGAGTGCTCATCTGCGCATCGCGTTGCAGCGCGTCCAGCAGGCGCAGGTCGGTCTCATCCAGCATCACAGAATATCCGCATGAAAATGGCTTGTAATGCAAATATTCCGTATAATACGGCCAAAGTCCA
>JALSRF010000319.1 GCA_026984895.1 Paracoccaceae bacterium | reverse complement strand
CCCACAGCGTGCCGCCCGAGTTGAGCTCGTTGAGCATCCGATCCGCGAAATTCGGCCAGGGCACGAATTCGAAGTTCATCTTGATGCCGGACTGCGCCTCGAAATCCTTGCTCAACTCGACCAGCGCGTTGGCCGGATCCCATGCCGCCCAGCAAAGCGTCAGTTCGTTCTGCTGCGCCTGCGCAGCGCCTGCGGCCAGGCTTGCGCTCAGCGTCAGCGCCGAAGCCGTGATCAGATTCAGTCGTTTCATGAATATTCCTCCCAGAAAGCGCGGCATCCTGCGGTCACAGTTTTCGCGACTCGGGCCGCCCGCGCAAAAACCGTATGCGAGGCGTACACCCTCTGTCCACAAGTTTTTGAGGTACGTCACTCAAAAAAAATTCGAGCCCGGCCCGATCGCGCTGCACCCCTTGCCTGATCCGGGGCTGACGGTTTGCCTGCAGCGAAAATTTTTTGTTGATTTCCACCCCGGATCGACCCGGCGGGACCGCCCTGCCGGCGATCGAGACCGGATCACCCCATGTTTTCCCTGAGAACGATATCGATGCGAATGCGTTCCTGCGCGGCATCGATCTCGGTCTTGTCCACCTTGGCGCGCAGAACCCGCAGGGTCGAGCGCACCACATGCCCGATGTCCTGGGTGATCACCACGTCGATGCTGCCGTCGGCCAGCCCGGCCCGAGTGTGTTCGGTCAGTTCATGGGCGATATAGACCAGGTCGTGGTCCTGCCGGTAGGGCGCAAGCACCCGGGAAAACAGCCGGTTCCCGGAGCCGGTGACATAGACCCCGATGATGTCGTCATAGCTGGCGAAGGCGGCCCGGACATTGCGCTCCAATCGATCCGGGTCATCGCGCCACTCGATCGACGGCAGCACCTCGATTTCGGGGTAGCTTTCGATCAGGGCGGCATCAAAGCCCAGACGGCGCTCGACGCTTTCGCGCAGGATCATCGTGTTGCTGAGAACCAGAACCTTCCCCTTGTTCTTGCACAAGAAACGCCGCATGAGCACACCGGCCGTCCGCCCGGCCGCGATACTGTCGATCCCCACGAAATGGTCCTGATCGGTATTGGGAAGGTCGGACACCAGCGATACCACCGCAATGCCGTTTTCCTTCAGATGGCGGATCGCGTCGCGCACATGCGGGGTCTCGGGGGCCATGATCGCCACCCCTTCGGCCCGGTCGTCCTCCAGCCCGTGCAGCACCCGGGCAAGGTGGTGCGGATCGCCCGGCGGCACCAGCACGGTTTCCACCGCCATGCGTTCGCGCGCCGCGTTTTGTGCAACCTCCTCGATCGTCTCCCTGAGGGCGTGCTGGAACTGGCTGTCGCCTTCGGTAAGCACGAAAACGAAGCGGTAGGTGCGTCGCCGTGCGAGGTTGGCCGCCGACAGGTCGCGCACATAGCCGAGTTCCTCGATCGCCTTGTTGACGCGTTCGATCGTCACCTTGCGCACGCCCGGGCGCGCGTTCAGCACGCGGTCAACCGTTGCCAGGCTGACCCCGGCGGCGCGGGCGATGTCGTTCACGGTCGGGCGCAAGTTGCCGGCCTCCTCATGTTGTCCGACAGGGTATCGGGGCGCAATGAGGTGCGTCAATCAGAATGACGGGCGCGCCGGCACGGGATATTCAGCTGTCCGTCCGGTCTGACGTCGGGCCGGCGGTGTCTTCATCGTTCGGAAAGAGGAGTTCCGCCGGCACGCTGCCCGCGGCGATCATGCGCCCGTTTGGCAGGTCGTTGTTTTCCACCTTGTCGCGGATCTCGGCGGGGCCGTAGCCAAACCCTTGCCAGCGGGCCGTCAAGCGCCGGCGCAGGGTTTCAGGGCTGGCGGTAACCATCACCCGAAGATCGAACATCGCAGCCAGATCCGCCCAGGGTGGGCTGTCCAGCAGCAGGTAGTTGCCCTCAGCGATGATGAAACGCACCCCGGGCGAAATCAGCGCGCCGCCGGCACGGGCAATTTCGATCTCGCGGTCAAAGACCGGCACGGCAACGGCGCCCTCGGACGGGTCGCGCAGGCGAGTCAGCATATGGCGCAGACCGCCGACGTCAAAGGTATCGGGCGCGCCCTTGCGGGCCTGCCGCCCCAGCGCGCCAAGCACCCGATCATCATAGTGATACCCGTCCATTTCCAGAAGCGCCGCCAGGCCGGGGCGCGCCGCATTCAGCCGCGCGACCAGGGCGCGCGCGACGGTGGACTTGCCCGCGCCCGGCGCACCGGCAATCGCGACCAGAACGCGCGCCTTTCCGGGCCAGCCCAGAAG
>JALSRF010000318.1 GCA_026984895.1 Paracoccaceae bacterium | reverse complement strand
GGCGCAGGATGCAAGACGTAACTGGCGCGCCCGCCACCGGCGAGGCATTTCCCCACCCGGGGTCTGGCCGCCTCCGCGCAGCCTTCCCGAACGCCGGAAGGCCGGGGATGGCCGGCCTGCGGGTGCCGATGACTTGGCGCGCTTCGCCCCGTTCGCGCGCCCGACGGACCCACCCGACCCCCGGCAGGCTGCCTCAAGAGCGCCGACGCCGGCCGAACCCCGCAGCCACCCTGTCCGTCGCCCGCAGCAGTTCGCGGGTTATGCCCGGTTCCGAAATCGCGTGGCCAGCCATCGGAACCATCAGCAGGCGGGCGTTTCGCCAGCGATCGTGCAGCCGCTGCGCCGCGATCGGCGGGCAGACCATGTCGAAGCGCCCCTGAACGATGGTGCCGGGAACATGGGCCATGCGCGACATGTTGTTCAGGATTTGCTGATCCTCCCGCAAAAAGGCGCGATTGAAGAAGTAATGGTTTTCCAGCCGCGCAAAGGCGTGGGCATAGCTGGAAGGCCCGGCCCCCGCGCTGCCGTCGCTCGCGATCGAGGCCAGTGCGTTTTCCCAGGACGCCCAGGCTCGGGCGAACCGCATCTCGATCATGCGATCGCCGCAGAACAGCCGCTTGTGAAAGGCCGCGATCAGATCTGCGCGTTCGTCTTCGGGAACCATGCCGGCAAAGGCGCGCCAGAGCCCGGGCCAGAACCGCCCCGCTCCTCCGCCGTAGAACCAGTCCAGTTCTTCCCGGGTAGCCAGAAAGACCCCGCGCAAGATCAGGTGCAGCGCATGTTCCGGGTGTGCCTGCGCATAGACCAGGGCAAGCGTGGCCCCCCAGCTGCCGCCAAAGACGACCCAGGCGTTGATGCCAAGGCGTTTGCGGATATGCTCGATATCGGCCACCAGATGCCATGTGGTGTTGTTCTCGACACTGCCATGCGGGCGCGACCTGCCGCAACCGCGCTGATCGAACAGAACGATCCTGTAGGCCTGCGGATCGAAGTAGCGCCGCATCGCCGGGCTGCAGCCGCCGCCGGGGCCGCCATGCAGCACGATCACCGGCAGCCCGCCCGGGTTTCCGCATTGCTCGACATGAATGCTGTGACCGTCGCCGACATCCAGCAGGAAGGAATCGAACGGCTCGATCGGCGGATACAGGCTGTGCGTCGCGCGGTTATGGTCGGCTGTTCTATCCATCGCAAACACTATAAACGTCAAAAGACGAGGCCGCCACGGCCCCGAGTCGTTTTTCAACCACCAGAGGCCACACATGAACGCCGCCACCGAAACGATCGACCCGGACGAGGTCGCCAAATTCGAAGCCATGGCCGCCGAATGGTGGGACCCGAACGGAAAATTCAAGCCGCTGCACATGCTCAATCCCTGCCGGCTTGACTACATCACCGCGCAGATCGCGGCCGAGTTCGGGCGCGAGCCGGGCGCCCGTCAGCCGTTTTCCGGGCTGCGCATTCTCGACATAGGCTGCGGCGGCGGCCTTCTGTCCGAACCGATGGCCCGCCTGGGCGCCAGCGTCCTGGGCGCCGATGCCGCGGCCGGCAACATCCCGGTGGCGCAGATCCACGCCCGACAATCCGGCCTGGACATCGATTACCGCCACACCACCGCCGAAGCCCTTGCCAGGGCGGAGGAGCGCTTCGACGTGGTGCTCAACATGGAAGTGGTGGAACATGTCGCCGATCCGCAAGCGTTCCTGAGCGTGTGCCGGCAGCTGCTGAAGCCGGGCGGATTGATGATCTGTTCGACCCTCAATCGCACCGCCAGAAGCTTTGCCGTGGCCATAATCGGCGCCGAGGTGGTGATGCGCTGGCTGCCCCGCGGCACCCATGAATGGAACAGGTTCATCACCCCGGACGAACTGTTTTCCATGCTCGAAGGCGCCGGGCTGCGGCCGGTGGACCGCAAGGGGATGGTGTTCAATCCGCTGCGGTGGGACTGGTCCGTTTCCGACCGGGACCTGTCCGTCAACTACGTCACCGCAAGCGTGAACCCGGGCTGAACCAGGCGCGCCATCCGGCGCCCGGCGCGCTGTTTGTGCGGCCTATTCCTCCAGCAGGCGCTGGCGAAGTTCACGCAAGACCGGCAGCGCCGCGCGGGCCCTTTTCGCACCGATGGCCTTCACCACCTCACCGATCACCGGGGTGATCGCGGCAATGGCGGCATCGCGCGCCTGCCGGCCGGCGGGACTGATGGCCACGAACTTCCGGCGGGCATCGTCCCAGTCCGGGCGCATATGGATATGCCCCGCGAGCTCCAGCTTTTTCAAGGTGTTGGTCATGGCTCC
>JALSRF010000317.1 GCA_026984895.1 Paracoccaceae bacterium | reverse complement strand
CCCGACGACGACCCCGGCAGCGACGCGTCCGCCGCCGCTCTTTCGGAACTGTCCGGTGGCTCCGTGGGCGAGGCGCTGCGCATCTCCACGCAGGACGGCATGCGGGTCTATGGCGAAATCGTGGACCTGTTTTCAACCCTGCCCCGTCTGCACCGCCCCGAGGCGCTGAAGCTGGCCGAAAGCGTGGCCGGCCGGGGCAAGAGCGCACAGGCGCGCTTCGAACTGGTGCTGCATCTGCTTGACCTGTTTCTGGCGCGCACCGCACGAACCGGCATCTCGGGGCCCCCGATCGTCGAGGCCGCGCCGGGCGAAGCGATGCTGATGAAGCGCCTGTGCCCGGCCCCGCCCGCCGGCAGGGCCTGGGCCGCGCTGCAGCAGGACCTGGGCGCGCGCGCGCGCAAGGGCCGCGCCGTGAACCTCGACCCGGCAGCGCTGATCCTGGACATGATCTTTCGCATTGCCGACCTGGCCGAGCGGCTGCCGGAGCGCTGAGCCCGCGCGCCCCTGCCGGGCTCATGCTGCCGGCTCCATGCTGCCGGGCTCATGCTGCCGGACCGGTGCCTTGCGGCTTGAACCCGCGCGCCGGTGCGATAAACAGGGGACAAGCCCCGTTGCCCGGGCAAAACGAAAGTCACCTCTGCCCATGCCGGACGCCATTCGGATCACCGACAGCCATTGCCATCTGGACTTCCCGGATTTTGCCGACGACCTGGCGCAGGTGGTCGCGCGGGCCACCGCCGCCGGGGTGCACCGCATGGTGACCATCTGCACAAGGCTGAAGGACGTGGCGGGCGTGCGCCGGATTGCCGACACCTTCGCCCCGGTGTTCTTTGCCGCCGCCACCCATCCGATGAACGCCGCCGAGGAACCTCTGGCCACGGTCGAGGAACTGGTTGCCCTCGCCGCGCACCCGAAATTCGTCGCCATCGGCGAAACCGGGCTGGACTATCACTACACCGCCGAAAGCAAGGCGGTGCAGCACGAAAGCCTGCTGATCCATATCGAGGCCGCCCGGCGCACCGGGCTGCCGCTGGTGATCCATGCGCGCGATGCCGACGACGACATGGCCCGTATCCTGACCGAGGAACATCGCGCCGGCGCGTTTTCCTGCGTCATGCACTGTTTTTCCTCGGGCCCCGACCTGGCCGAAGCCGCGCTTGAACTGGGCTTCTATCTGTCGATGTCGGGCATCGCCGCCTTCCCCAGGTCCGCGGCCCTGCGCGACATCTTCTCGCGCGCGCCTGTGGAGCGCATCCTCGTGGAGACCGACTCGCCCTATCTGGCGCCGCCGCCCCACCGCGGGCGGCGCAACGAACCGGCGCATGTGGTCCACACCGCAGCCGTCGGTGCCGAGGTCTTCGGCATGGAGCCGGCCGCATTCGCCGCCCGGACCGAGGCCAATTTCGACCGCCTGTTCGCAAAGGCCGCAACGACCGCAACGGCCGCGAAGGTGCCCGGTGATGGCTGAACTGCGTTTCACCATCCTGGGGTGCGGCTCGTCCGGCGGGGTGCCGCGCCTTGGCGGGCACTGGGGCAACTGCGACCCGAACGACCCGCGAAACCGGCGCCGGCGCTGTTCCATGCTGGTCGAAAGGCTGGACGGCGACGGGGCGACCCGGGTGCTGATCGACACCTCGCCCGACATGCGCGCGCAGCTTCTTGATGTCGGCGTCGACACGCTTGACGGGGTCGTCTACACCCATTCCCACGCCGACCATGTGCACGGGATCGACGACCTGCGCATGGTGGTTTTCAATCGCAAGGCGCGCGTACCGGTCTGGGCCGACGCCGCCACCCAGGAGGCGCTGCTGTCGCGCTTCGGCTATGCCTTCGTGCAACCCCAGGGCTCACCCTACCCGCCGATTCTCGACCTGCACACGATCGACGGCGACATTCCCGTCGCGGGCGCCGGTGGCACGCTGGTGCTGCGCCCGTTCGCGGTGCGCCACGGCGCGATGGAGGCGCTGGGGTTTCGCATCGGCCCGCTGGCCTACCTGCCCGATGTCTCCGAGATCCCCGACAGCGCGCTGGGGCTGCTCGAAGGGCTGGACTGCTGGGTGCTGGACGCGCTGCGCCGCGCCCCGCATCCGACCCATTTCCACCTGGAACGCGCGCTGGAGTGGATCGCGCGGATGCGCCCGGCGCGCGCGGTGCTCACCAACCTGCACAACGACCTGGACTACGCCACGCTCGACGCCGAAACGCCCGCCCACATCACCCCGGCCCATGACGGGATGGTGCTGAGCTTCGACAGCTGAGATGAACGCGCTTGTCCAGGTGATCGCGCCGGTCTTCCTGGTGATCGGTTTCGGCCATGCGGCGGCACGGGCGGGCGTCTTCGGCAAGAGCGCCGTCGACGGGCTGATGAACTTCGCCCAGAACTACGCGGTGCCCTGCCTGCTGTTCCTGGCGATCTGGCGTATCGACCTCGGGGCCGACCTGAGCCTGCCGCTGCTGCTCAGCTACTACGGCGGCGCGCTGGCCGGGTTTGCCACCGGGTTCGCCGGCGCGCGCTGGCTGTTTCGCCGCCCGCCGGAAGACGCCATTGCCATCGGCTTTTGCGCCTTGTTCTCGAACACGGTGCTGCTGGGACTGCCGATCACCGAGCGCGCCTACGGAACCGGGGCGCTGACCTACAATTACGCCATCCTGTCGGTCCATGCCGTAAGCATGTACAGCCTTGGCGTGACGCTGATGGAACTGGCGCGGGCCGGCAGCGGCGCGAAGGGCTCAACCGGCCAGGCCGGCAGGCCCGCGGCGATCGCGCGCAAGATCCTGGGCGCGCTGGCGCGCAATCCGCTGGTGATCGGGATCGGCCTGGGGTTTCTGTTCAACATCGCCGGGTTGCCGCTGCCCGGGGCGGCGGTCTCGGCGTTGGAGATGGTGGCGCGCGCCGCCCTGCCCGCAGCGCTGTTTGCGCTTGGCGGCGTGCTCGCGCGCTACCGGACCGAGGGCGACCGCCTCGTGATCGCCTGGATTGCCGCGGCCTCGCTGGTGGTGCATCCGTTGGTCACCTGGTCGCTGGGCAACCTGGTGTTCCGGTTGCCGGTGCCGCAGCTGCGGTCGGCCGTTGTCACCGCGGCCATGGCGCCGGGGGTCAACACCTTCCTGTTTGCCAACATGTATGGCGTCGCCCGGCGGGTGGCGGCCTCGGGCGTGCTGGTGGCAACCGCCCTGTCGGTGCTTACCGTCTGGGTCTGGCTGGCGATCCTGCCCTGAGGGTCCCGGGTCAGCGAGAATCCCGGGTCAGCCCGGTGACAGGCCGCGCAGCCGTTCCGAGCGCCTGCGCAACAGTTCGATCGTGGTCAGCAACAGCGTCGAGATCACCACCAGGATCGTGGCCACCGCCAGAATTGCCGGGCTGATCTGTTCGCGAATGCCGTTCCACATCTGGCGCGGAATGGTCTGCTGATCGTAGGCGGCGACAAAAAGCACCACCACCACCTCGTCAAACGAAGTGACAAAGGCAAACAGCGCCCCCGAGATCACCCCCGGCAGGATCAGCGGCATGGTGATCTTGAAAAAGGTGGTCTGCGGCGTCGCCCCCAGCGAGGCCGCCGCCCGGGTCAGCGAATGGTCGAAGCCCACCAGCGTTGCCGTCACGGTGATGATCACGAAGGGAATGCCCAGCGTCGCATGGGCCAGAACGATGCCGGTATAGGTGTTCGCCAGCCCGGTCCAGGAGTAGAAGAAGAACAGCCCCGTTGCGGTGATGATGATCGGCACGATCATGGGCGAGATCAGCACCGCCATGATCGCCCGGCGAAACGGCATTTCCGGGCGCGACAGACCCAGTGCCGCCAGCGTCCCCAGAGCGGTCGCCAGTATGGTCGAGAAAAAGCCGATGATCAGAGAGTTCTTGGCCGCGCGCAACCAGGCCGAATTGGCCCAGAAATCGGCCCACCAGGCGGCGTCGCGCACCGCGTCGGGCTTTCCCATGCCGAAGGTCATCAGCAGGTCGTACCAGCGCAGGCTGTAGCCGGCGGGATCAAGCCGCAGCATCTTGTCGGTAAAGGTGAAATAGGGCTCGGCATTGAAGCTGAGCGGGATCACGATCAGGATCGGGGCGATCAGGAACAGGAAGATCAGCGCGCAGATCACCAGGTAGGTATAGTGCCAGATGCGTTCCAGCGTCGACGCATGTCTTGGAAGTGCCATGGCCCTATCCCAGCTTCAGGTTGTCGATGCCCACCAGCCTGTCATACAGCCAGTAGAGGATCAGCACGCCCCCCAGCAGCAGCGCCGCCAGAGCCGCCGCCAGCGACCAGTTCAGCGATTTCTGCATGTGGAAGGCGATCAGGTTGGAAATGAGCTGCCCTGTGGAGCCGCCGACAAGCGCCGGCGTGATGTAGTAGCCGACCGCCAGGATGAATACCAGCAGCGCCCCGGCACCGATGCCCGGGATGGTCTGCGGCAGGTAGATGCGCCGGAACGCGGTCCAGCTGCTCGCCCCCAGCGAACGCGCCGCGCGCACATAGGAGGGGTCGATCGGCCGCATCACCGAATAGAGCGGCAGGATCATGAACGGCAGCAGGATATGGGTCATCGCGACGATGGTGCCGGTCTGGTTGTAGATCATCTGTATTCGGTGATCGGCATCCAGAATACCGGTGGCGACCAGCAGATCGTTCACCACGCCCTGGCTCTGCAGCAGCACGATCCACGAGGTGGTGCGCACCAGAAGCGAGGTCCAGAACGGCAGCAGCACGAAGATCATCAGCATATTGGAATAGCGCAGCGGCAGGGTTGCCAGAAGATGCGCCACCGGAAAGCCCAGCAGCAGCGTGGTTACGGTGATCAGCGCGGACAGCAGCAGCGTGCGCTTGAACAGCTTGATATAGACCTGGCGTTCCTTTTCGACCCGGACGATTTCGCCGTCGGCGTTGCGTTTCCGGTCCAGCGCCGCCAGGTAGAAACTGGTGGTGTAGGCCGAGGATGCACTGCGCATCACCTGCCAGAGCAGCGGATCGCCCCATTTCCTGTCCACCTTGAGCAGCGCCTCCCTGTATGGGGGCTCCAGCTTTCTAGCCTTGCGGGCGGACTTGGTGAAAAGCGAGCGCGTGCCGGGCAGCTCGTAGTTCACGCGGGTGCCGACGATGCCCGCGGTCTTGTTCTTGCGGATCAGCTTCAGGTCCGAGGCCAGCGCGGCATAGGCGGATTCGTCGGGGGCGCTGCCGCGGGGGTTTTCGCGGAACCACTGGACGAGAGCCGGCATGTTCTCGGAGAAGGCCGGATTGTAGACCGAGCGTTTCAGCAACTGGCCGATCGGCAACACGAAGGACACCAGGATGAAGGCCAGCAACGGCAGCACCAGCACGAAGGCCCGGCGTTTCGCGCGGGCCTGCGCTTCGGCCAGCGCCTGCTTCAGCGGGCGGCCATCGACCGTCGTCAGACCGCCGGGCGCCGGTTGTGCGGCCATGTCGCTCACTCCACGCCCTCCACGATGACGATATCGGACAGGGCATTGGCCTTCCTGATTTCGGCAACCTTCTGGTATTCCTCGCTGAAATAGCACTTTCGCGCGGTTTCATAATCGGGAAATTCGATCACCACATGGCGGTCCTTCACCGGCGTTTCCGGCGCTTCGCTGCGACCGCCGCGCACCAGGAACCGGCCGCCGAACCTTTCGAAAATCGGCGTGTCCAGGCGCACGTATTCGGCATAGGCCTCGGGATTGTTCACTGTGACATGGCCGATCAGGTATCCTTTGGCCATATTTCGCTCCCCCTGTCGCGTTCGCGCTGCTCTTCGTGCCGCGCGCCGCAGGCGCCGGTTGTGCGCATGCTGCGGCCGCGGATCGGGCGGCGCGCACCCGTTGCGCGCGCCGCCCCCTTGCGGTAGCCCGTGCTCAGCTCGAAAGCCAGGCGTTGAACCGTTCGTTCAGTTCCGTATCCCGGTCGGCCCAGAACTCGAAGTTGTTGGTCAGCGCGTTCTTCATCGCTTCGGGCGAGGTCGGCATGTGCGGCGCCATGTCGGTCTTGCCATCCACATACTTGCCGATGAGGGCGGTGGACGACTTGCGTGCCGGACCGTAGGAGATCCACTTGGCCTGATCGGCCAGGCGCTGCGTGTCGGTGGCGAAGGCGATGAACTTCATCGCATCGTCCTTGTGCGGCGCGTTCTTGGGAACCACGAACAGGTCAAAGTCGAGAATCTGCCCGTCCCACAGGATCTTGAAGGGCTGGCCCTCGGCCACGGCGGCGTTGAAGATGCGCCCGTTGTAGGCCGTGGACATCACCACCTCGCCATCGGCCAGAAGCTGCGGCGGCTGCGCCCCGGCTTCCCACCAGACGATGCTGTCCTTGATCGTGTCCAGCTTGGCGAAGGCGCGGTCGATGCCTTCGGGCGTCTGCATCACGTCATAGACCTTGCTTGCCGGAACGCCGTCGGCCATCAGCGCCATTTCCAGCGTCGCCTTGGCGGACTTGCGCAGCCCGCGCTTGCCCGGGAACTTCTTCAGATCGAAGAAATCGGCGATGGTGCTTGGCGTGCCGTTCACCAGCTTGGTGTTATAGGCAACGGCGGTGGACCAGACGATGTTGGCAACTGCGCAGTCGTTGATCGCCCCGGGCAGGAAGTCCTGTTCGGCGGGCGTTCCATCGGGGGCCGGCGGCAGCATCGACGGGTCGATTTCTTCCAGCAGCCCCTCGTCGCAAAGCCGCACGGCGTCGGAGAACTCGACATCGGCCACGTCAACCGTGACATTGCCGGCCTCGACCTGCGCCTTGATCGGCGTGGCCGGGTTGTCGGCATCCACGAAGGTCACCTTGATTCCGGTCTTCGCCGTGAACGGTTTCCCGTAGGCCTCGACCTGGCTCTTGGTATAGGCGCCGCCCCAGGACATCACCACCACCTCTTGCGCCGAGGCGGCAAGGCCGAAGCCCGCGAGGGCGGTTGTCATAATCAGGATCTTTCTCATCATTTTCTCCCGTTTGTTGCAGTAACCTGCATGATTGCGCCGGGCAGCTCTCCTGCCGCGGCATCAATGGCCGACTAGAGCGGGTCCAGCGCCCGCGCATCCCTGGTGTGCCAGGAAATCGTGGTTTCCTGCCCCACCGTCAGTTCCTTCGACTCGTCGCCCGCATTGGGCACCTTGACCACGAAATCGTCATTGCCGTGCACACGAAGACGGCAGCGGATGTGGTCGCCCAGATAGATCAGTTCCATGACCTCGGCGGTTGCCGCGTTTTCATCGCCGCCGGCCCCGATGATCACGCGCTCGGGACGAATCGAGATCAGCGTTCGGCTGCCCACGTCCCCGCAATTGACCGCCAGCGCGCGGCAGGTGCCGCCGTCGGCCAGCTCGATGGTGGCGATGTCGCCCTCAAGCGCCCGGACGGTGCCGGCCAGCTTGTTGTTTTCGCCGATGAACTGGGCCACGAAGCTGTTTTCGGGCCGCTCGTAGAGGTCCGAGGGCGCCGCCAGCTGCTTGATCACGCCATCGTTGAACACGGCCACCCGGTCCGACATGGTCAGCGCTTCGGACTGGTCGTGGGTCACATAGACCACGGTGATGCCCAGGCTTTCGTGCAGATGCTTGATTTCATACTGCATGTGTTCGCGAAGCTGCTTGTCCAGCGCGCCCAGCGGTTCGTCCATCAGCACCAGCGAGGGGTCGAACACCAGCGCGCGGGCAAGCGCGATGCGCTGCTGCTGCCCGCCCGAAAGCTGCGCCGGGCGGCGGTTGCCGAACTCGCCCATCTGCACCATGTCGAGCGCGCGTTTCACCTTGCTCTCGCGCTCGTCCTTGCCCATGCCGCGCACCTCCAGCGGGAAGGACAGGTTCTCGTTCACCGTCATGTGCGGAAACAGCGCGTAGTTCTGAAACACCATGCCGATGCCGCGCTTGTGCGGGGGAATGTCGTTGATTTCCTCGCCGCCCAGCCGGATTTCGCCGTTGGTGGCGGTCTCGAAGCCGGCCAGCATCATCAGACAGGTCGTCTTGCCCGAACCCGACGGCCCCAGCATGGTCAGGAATTCGCCCTTGGGCATCGCCAGATTCAGGTCCTTTACGACAAGGACCTCGCCATCGTAGCTTTTCTGAACCCTGTCGAATTCGACATATGCGTCGCCAGTTGCATCAGCAGACAAGCAAAACCCCCCAATCCCTGTTGGCACCGGGCCTGTGGCCCGCCCGGTCGCTGAACTCCCGCAAACGAATGAAGCAAATGGCGGCGCGGAATTCAACAACTGATTCAATCAACTCGCGAAATGGCGGCCCGCGATCGTCTGCAAACGACGCGGATCGGCCGAAAAACGCCACCGGCGCGCGCCAGCCAGCGAGCCAGCCAGCCGACCGGCCAGCCGGCGGCCCGGGCTCAGCCGTCCGCTCAGCCGTCCATGGACGGGAAATACCCCCGGGCGTTCGCGTTGATGAAATCCCAGACCGTGCGCATGGCCGGGCTGAGTTCGGCCTCGCGCAGATGAAGCACATACCACTGCCGCTCGATGGGCAATTCCGCCGAACGGATTGCGACCAAACGTCCCGCCTTCAGTTCTTCGGTCACCGTGTGTTGCGAAATCATGGCGATGCCAAGCCCGGCCATGACGGCCTGCTTGATGGTCTCGTTCGAGCCCATCGTGACCACCTCGTAGGGGCGCCCCTCGCCGATCCGGTCGAGGTATCGGATCATCAGGATGCGCGTGCCCGAACCGCGTTCGCGCGAGATGATCACCTCGTCCAGAAGGTCGTCTGGGGCGACGAAATCCATCTGCGCCAGCCTGTTTGCAGGTGCAGCAATCATGATCATGGGATGCACGCCGATGTTCACCGAGCGCACGGCGGGAAATCGCGGCGGCCGGCCCATGATCGCGATGTCGATCGAGCGTTCGTTCAACGCTTTCACGATCTCGCCCCTGTTGCCGATACGAAGCTGCACATCAATGTCTGCAAACGATTTTTTCAGGCCCGCGACCAGGGCCGGGGCGAAATACTTGCCGGTGGAAACCACCCCCAGAACCACCTGCCCGGCCAGCCCCTTCTTCATCGCCTCGATCCGGTTCAGACAGGATTTCAGGTTCACCTCGATCGAATGCTGCGCCTGCAAGATCAGCCGTCCCTCGGCGGTCAGCGCCATGCCCCCTTTTTCGGATCTTTCCATCACCGGGCAGCCAAGGATCGCCTCCAGGCTGCGGACCTGCGTGTGCACCGCCGGCGGGGTCAGCCCCAGCGCGCGCGCGGCCGCGGTGATCGATCCCGTCTCGGACACCGCCTGAACCGCGCGAAGCTGCCTGAGGGTGATGGAATGGATCTCTGACATTAGATTTTTTTGAATGTTCATTACCAATTTTTAAATTCTGTTATCCTCCCGAATCTGGAATAGCAAGCCCCGAGCGACCAATGCGCGACCGATGCGCTGCCCGGGAGGCCCCATGACCACGACAGACACGAACTCACAGCCGATCGTAGCCCCGGATCACATCCCGGCGCGTCTCTATCCGGTGATGACCGCCCTTTGCGAGGTCGCCGAACAGCTGGCGCTGACCATCGCGCGCGGCCCGCTGGGCGGCGCTCTGGGCGCGGCGGTCGGGGAAAACACCGACGGCGATCAGCAAAAGGCGCTGGACGTGATGGCAGACGAAGCCTTCGCGGCGGCGCTGAAGGGCACCGGCGTGCGCTGGTATGCCTCGGAAGAACAGGAAGAGGTGGTCGGCATCGACGAAGGCGGCGCATTCGCGCTGGCGATCGACCCGCTGGACGGCTCGTCCAACATCGATGTGAACGTGTCCATCGGCACGCTGTTTTCGATCTACGAGGCCCGCGAGGGCGCGAACGAAAGCTTCCTGCGCCCGGCCAGCGAACAGATCGCCGCCGGCTATTTCATCTACGGCCCCCAGGGCGGGCTGGTGGTCACCTTCGGCGACGGCACCATGCAGTTCGTGCTGGAGCCGGAAACCCGCCGCTTCGTGCTGGCCAAGGATCGCATGCGGATCCCGCCCCAGTCCACCGAATATTCGATCAACGCCTCGAACTACCGCCACTGGGCGGCGCCGGTGCGTGCCTATATCGACGATTGCCTGGCTGGCGCCGAAGGGCCGCGGGCGCAGAATTTCAACATGCGCTGGGTGGCATCGCTGGTCGCCGAAACCCACCGCATCCTGACGCGCGGCGGCGTGTTCCTTTACCCGTCCGATGACCGCAAAGGCTATGAGCACGGGCGCTTGCGCATGGTCTATGAGTGCGCCCCGGTGGCGATGGTGATCGAACAGGCCGGCGGCAAGGCCACCGACGCCGTGCTGCCGATCCTGAACCAGAGCGCCAGAACGCTGCACGGTCGCTCGCCGCTGGTATTCGGCTCGTCCGAGAAGGTCGAGCGCATACAGACCTATCACGAACTTCCCGCAAACGAGGTTTCGGCGCTGTTCGGCAGCCGCGGCCTGTTCAGAAGCTGAAGGACGGCGACATGAGCAAGAAACACCCCATCATCTCCGTGACCGGCTCTTCCGGGGCGGGCACCTCCACGGTCAAGGACACGTTCGACCAGATTTTCCGGCGCGAAGGCATCAGGGCGGTGTCGATCGAGGGCGACGCCTTTCACAGGTACGACCGGGCCGCGATGAAGGAAGAACTGGACAAGCGCTACGCTGCGGGCGACCACGGGTTTTCCCATTTCTCCTACGAAGCCAACGAGTTGGGCGAACTGGAGCGGGTTTTCCGCGAATACGGCGAGACCGGCCGCGGCAGGACCCGCCACTACATCCACAACGAGGAAGAGGGCCGCAAATACGGCGGCAAGCCGGGCA
>JALSRF010000316.1 GCA_026984895.1 Paracoccaceae bacterium | reverse complement strand
GAGGAAGGCTACCTGCGCCCCTACTGGGTCACATACGAACGCAACGGCGCCAACGGAAACTCGCCGCTGATGGACATGGCCCCGGACATCATCGAGAACATGGCGGACGGGCTGACGCGCGACGAGCCGGAAGCGCCGGACCACTGGGGCGACATGCGCGAACATGTGTTCTACGGGGCGCTCTACCACTGGTTCGTGATGTTTGCCAACCGCCGTTACCCCCATTTCAGACCCCATCGAGATATCCCGGTCACCCGGGAATTTCGCCTGTATTTCAAGCGCCTGATGCTGATGCCGCTGCACCGCGCCGAACGCGCGCTGGCCACCCGCCGCATCAAGCGCGGCGGCTTTCCCTACCACCTAGCGCTGCTGCAGCTTGAACATGACGCCAGTTTCCGGGCGCATTCGCCGCTGGCCTCGATGAGCGAGTTCGTCGCGCGCGTCATCGAGGGCTTTGCCCGGGGCGCCCCCAGCCATCACCACCTTGTCTTCAAGGCGCACCCGCTCGAGGACGGGCGCGTGCCGCTGAAACGCGAAATCGCGCGTTGCGCCCGGGAAAACGGCCTGGCCGGGCGGGTGCATTTTCTCAATGGCGGCAAGCTTGCGCCGCTCCTGTCGGGGGCGCGCAGCGCCGTCACCGTCAACTCGACCGCCGGCCAGCAGGCCCTGTGGCGCGGCCTGCCCCTGCTTGCCCTCGGCCAGGCCATCTACCGCAAACCGGGACTGGCCTCGGACCAGGACATCGAGGCGTTCTTCGCCGCCCCCCGGCCGCCCGATCTTGCGCGCTACCGCGCCTTTCGCAGGTATCTGCTGGCAACATCGCAGTTTCCCGGCGGCTTTTATGCCGCGCGCTCGCGCCGGCAGCTGCTCAGAAACATCGTCGACCGGATGCTTGACGACGCCCCGGTTTACCCGGTTTGCCCGATGCCCGCGGGCGCAGGCGCGGCATGGCGGCAACAGTTGCGCGTCGTGAAATAGGCGGGGCGGCAAGTCTTCTGGATTTTCAGGAAGATGCCGGATAGCCTTGCCGCAAAACAACGAAAAGACGTTGAAGGCAGTTTCAGGTCGAGGAGACCAAAGCAGTGAAATACTTGACATCGCGAAACCCGCGGCTTGTCGTGGCCGTGGTTCTGGCGGCTTCCCTGGGCGCGTGCGGCCTGCCGCGATCGGGGCCGACGAAATCGGAAATCTATGCCGGCTCGGTCCAGAAGAAGGGCGATGCCTTCGTGGTGCAGGTCGATGACCGGGTGACGCGCGCCACCGCGGTGACACCGGCGTTCGGCTTTTCGGATGCGTTCATCAATGCCGGCAAGGTCGGCGCCGACACCATCAACCCGGGCGACAAGCTGGGGCTGACGGTGTGGGAGAACGTGGATCAGGGGCTCCTGTCCAGCAGCCCCGGCGCGACCTCGCTCGAGGAAATCCAGGTGGACAGCTCGGGGTTCATATTCGTGCCCTACGCCGGGCGCATCAAGGCCGCGGGCAACACCACCGAGGCCATTCGGCGCATCATCACCGAGCGACTGAACGAACAGACACCGGACCCGCAGGTCGTGGTGCGCCGCCTGGCCGGCGACGGCGCCACGGTTTCGCTGACCGGCAAGGTCGGCACCCAGGGGATCCTGCCGATCGAGCGCCCCACCCGCACGCTTTCGGCGATGCTGGCGCGCGCCGGCGGGGTCACGGTGGAACCGGAAATCGCGCAGGTCACCGTGTTTCGCCACGGCCAGAAGGGAAAGGTCTGGTTCCAGGACATCATGAACAACCCGAAATACGATATCGCGCTGCGCGCCGGCGACCGCATCCTGGTCGAAGGCGACGCCCGTTCGTTCACCGCGCTTGGCGCAACCGGCGGCCAGGACCGGGTGACGTTCAAGTCGCAGTCCCTGTCGGCGCTTGAGGCCATTGCCCAGGTCGGCGGCCTGCGCACCTCGACCGCCGATCCGACGGGCGTGTTCGTGTTCCGCAACGAAAGCGCGGAAATCGCCAATGCCGTGCTCGGGCGCAGCGATCTGGTCGGCGATCAGCGGATGATCTACGTGCTCGACCTGACCCAGCCGAACGGCGTTTTCATTGCCCGCGATTTCGTCATCCGCGATGGCGACACCGTCTATGTCACCGAGGCGCCGTTCGTGCAGTGGTCGAAGACGCTCAATGCGGTGATGGGAACGCTTTCGACGGCGAACAACCTGTCGTATCTGACCCAGGCGATCACGAACTGACCCGGGCGATGCACCGCGATGCGCCGCCGGCCTCACCCGAGCTGCCCGAACGGCTGTTCGTCTACAACGGCGGATTTCTGAGCCGGCAGCGCGTGCGGCGCATCCTCGAACTGGCGGGATGGCGCATCAGCCTGGGCCGCCCCGGCCCCGAGGACTGGGTGGGCGTCTGGGGCAAGAGCCCGACCGCGCCGCGCGGCGAAACCGCTGCCGCACGCAGCGGCGCGCGCATCCTGCGCGTCGAGGACGCCTTCCTGCGCTCGGTTCTGACCGGGCGCGAGGGCGAAGCGCCGACCGGCCTGTGCCTGGACCGGCGCGGGGTCCATTTCGACAGTTCCGCGCCCTGCGACCTCGAGGTGCTGCTGGCCACCGCACCGCTGGATGATACCGCGCTGCTTGATCGCGCCCGGGCCGGGATCGACCGGATGCGCCACGCCCATATTTCCAAATACAACGCCTTTTTGCCCTCTGCCCCGCTGCCCGAGGCCCCCTATGTGCTGGTCATCGACCAGACCCGCGACGACGCCTCGATCGCCCATGGCGCGGCCAGTGCCGGCACGTTTCGTGAAATGCTGGTTTTCGCCCTGACCGAGCACCCGGGCAACCGCGTGATCATCAAGGCGCATCCCGAAACCCTGGCCGGGCGCCGGGCCGGGCATTTCGACGCCTCGGACGAAAACGACCGGGTGCGCATCCTGCGCCATCCGGTCAGCCCCTGGGCCCTGTTCGAAGGGGCAACCGCCGTTTACACGGTGTCCTCGCAACTGGGCTTCGAAGCCATCTTCGCCGGCCACAGGCCGCGCGTCTTCGGCCAGCCCTTCTATGCAGGCTGGGGGCTGAGCGCGGACGAAAACCCCGTCGCCCGGCGCACCCGCAGGCTGAGCCGCGCACAGCTGTTCGCAGCGGCAATGATCCTTTACCCCACCTGGTACGACCCCGCCTTCGACCGGCTGTGCAGCTTCGAAGAGGCGCTCGGCGGGCTGGAGGCGCGCGCGCGGGCCTGGCGCGAGGACAGGCGCGGTCATGTGGCAGCCGGCATGGCGCTGTGGAAACGCGCGCACATGCAGCGCTTCTTCGGCCGCCAGAAACCGCTGAAATTCACCGGCAGCGCGCAGAAGGCCGCCCGCAAGGCCGGCGTGTTGCTGTGGGGGGCGGCCGAAGAGCCGCGCGGCACCGGGCTGCGGGACGCCGCACCGGGCAACGCGGGACCGGGCGACGCCGCACCGCCCGCCGACGGCCGCGTGCCCGTGCTGCGGGTCGAGGACGGGTTCGTGCGTTCTCGCGGGCTGGGCGCGGCGCTGGTGGCGCCTCTGTCGCTGGTCACCGACGATCTGGGCATCTATTTCGATGCCACCCGCGAAAGCCGGCTGGACCGGCTGATCGCCGCCTCCTGCGCCCTGCCGCAGGGATGCCTGGCACGCGCCCGGGACCTGATTCGCACGCTGAATGCATCGGGGTTGACCAAATACAACCTGCCCGGCGCGGCGCCCGGCACCCTGCCGCAAGGCCGGCGCATTCTGGTTGTCGGACAGGTCGAGGACGACGCATCGATCCGGCTGGGCTGCACCGAGGTGAACACGAACGCCGGCCTTCTCGGCCGCGCGCGCGCCGAAAACCCGGACGCGGTGATCGTCTACAAGCCCCACCCCGACGTGGAGGCCGGGCTGCGCCCCGGCGCCCTGGACCGCACGCAGGCGCTGCGCCATGCCGATATCGTGGCCGAGGCGGCCTCTGCGCAGGCCATGATCGCGCTGGTGGACGAGGTCTGGACCATGACCTCGCTGCTCGGCTTCGAAGCGCTGATCCGCAAGAAGCCGGTCACCTGCCTGGGCGCGCCGTTTTACGCCGGCTGGGGCCTGACCCGCGATCTGGGAACACCCCCCCCGGCGTGGCGCCGGGCGCGCCCGTCCCTGGAAGGGCTGGTGCACGCGGCGCTGATCGACTACGCGCGCTATCTGGACCCGGTTTCGGGGCAGCCGTGCAGCGTGGAAACGGTGCTGCGCCGCCTTGGCGAGGCCCGCGGCGCGGTGCCCCGCCCGGGCATCGGTCTCAGCGCGCTCCTGGCCCGGCTCCAGGGGCTGCGCGCAACCGTCCTGCCGCGCAGGTGACCGGCCAGCGCACAGGAAAACGGAGCCCCATGACACGGTGATCCCGGCAGGGCTGGCGTGTTTTCGCGCGCACAGCCAGGACAAGCAGGACAAGAACGGCACACCGGTCGCACCGGTGATCTGCGACCGCCCCCGCCCGGTCCGCGAGACCTCGCCGCGTTTCGCCACCAACCGCTCCAGCGCGCCCCGCCCCCCAGCCGCGCCGCCGCCACCAGGTATCTCTCCAGCGCCTGTTCCTTGCGCCTCTCATCCATCGCGGCCGCTCATAGCAACAAGTGCAGGCGCGCCCCGATCCGGTTCACTCTCACCGGCATTCTTCTTCTGTCTCGAAATATCCCCGCCGGAGGCCCCGTGGCGTGCGCAGCACGGCACAAACATGAAAAAGGGCGCGGCCCCGAAAGCCGCGCCCGCCAATGTCGCAACCGGCAACGCCCTATTTCAGCGCCTTGTCGGTGATCGCATGCGTCCAGGCGCCTTCCGGCTGCCTGGTGATCACCGGGTCCGAGCCGCCAGCCAGCAGGATATCCACCGTGCGCTGGTAGTCCGCCGGGTCAAGCGTGCCGTCGGAACCCGCCGTCAGCTTGGCAATCTCGCGCATCATCCGTTTCTGGTGCTTCTCGGTCTGGGCGCCGGTCTCGTCGTAGTCGAGCACGATCATCGCCGCGTCATCCGGGTTTTCCTCGGCCCATTTCCAACCCTTCATCGAGGCCCGCACGAAGCGCACAAGCTCGTCCTCGAAAGCCGGGTCTTTCAGCCGGTCCTCAAGCACGTAAAGCCCGTCCTCCAGCGTCGCCACGCCCTGGTCCTCGTACTTGAAGGTCACCAGATCCTCGGGCTTCAGCCCGGCATCGATCACCTGCCAGTATTCGTTGTAGGTCATGGTCGAAATGCAGTCGGCCTGCCCCTGCAGCAGCGGGTCCACGTTGAAGCCCTGCTTGAGCACCGTCACCCCGCCCGCAGAGCCGTCGGTGGGAATGCCAAGCGTGCTCATCCAGCTGAGAAACGGGTATTCGTTGCCGAAGAACCAGACCCCCAGCGTGTGGCCGGGGAAATCGGCCGGCGTCTTGATGCCGCTGTCCTTGCGGCAGGTCAGCATCATGCCCGAGCGCTTGAACGGCTGCGCGATGTTGACCAGCGGCAGGCCCTTTTCGCGCGCCGCCAGCGCGCTGGGCATCCAGTCGATCACCACATCCGCGCCGCCCCCGGCCAGCACCTGGGTGGGCGCCACGTCCGGGCCGCCCGGCTTGATCGTGACGTTCAGGCCCTCGTCCTTGTAGAAGCCGTTTTCAAGCGCCACGTAGTAGCCCGCGAACTGGGCCTGGGTGACCCATTTCAGTTGCAGCGTCAGATCGTCTGCCGCGTTCGCGCCCAATGCGCTCAACGCCAGGCCGGCGAGTGCTCCGATTATGGTCTTTTTCATGGTCGTTCCTCCTTGTTGTCAGTCTTGTTGTCGGTCTTGTTGTCGGTCCGGCTTGCCGGTTTTCTGCCCGGGTGTCGGTGGTGCTGGTTCGCCCCCGTCCCTTCTGCCGTCTTCCTTGTCTGTCGTCTTTTCCCTCGCTTTCCTTCGGCCCTTCGCCCCTTCGCCCCTTCGGCCGTTTCGCCCTTTCTTCCCTGTCGCCGCTCAGCCCCGCTGCGACGGGTGCCAGAAGGTGACGATCCGTTCCATGAGCGTCACCGTCCCATAGAAAACCGATCCCGCCAAGGCCGCGACGGCGATTTCCGCCCAGACCATGTCCATCGACAGCCGCCCCGCCTCGGACTGGATGCGAAACCCCATGCCGTAGATCGGCGAACCGAAATACTCGGCCACGATGGCCCCGATCAGCGCCAGCGTCGTGGCCACCTTCAGCCCGTTGAAAACAAAGGGCATTGCCGCGGGCAGCCGCAGTTTCAGCAGGGTCTTCCAGTATCCGGCCGCATAGGTGCGCATCAGGTCGCGCTGCATGGGGTCGGCTTCCTTCAGCCCCTGCACGGTGTTCACCATGATCGGAAAAAACACCATCACCACGACCACCGCCGCCTTGCTCTGCCAGCCGAAGCCATACCATTTCACCAGAATCGGCGCGATCCCGACAATCGGAAGCGCGGCCACGAAATTCCCGATCGGCAACAGCCCGCGTTGCAGGAACACCGCACGGTCCACAACGATTGCAACCCCAAAGGCCGCCAGGGCCCCGATGGCATAGCCGCTCAGCGCCCCCTTGACGGCGGTCTGCACGAAATCCAGCCACAGGATATCGCCGGCCTGCGAAAACCGCGCCGCGATGGCCGAGGGCGGGGGCAGGATGATCGGGTTGATCTGCAGCCCGCGCACCAGACTTTCCCACAGCACCAGCAACGTGCCTCCGAACACCAGCGGCGCGGCGACCCGCGCCCAGCCCGTGTCGCGCCACCGCGAACGCGCCAGCCCCAGGTTGAGCGCAAAGGCCGCCGCCCAGAAAAGCAGGCCGAAGATCAGCCAGTTCATCGCGCCATCCCCATGCGTTTGAGCGTGACGCGCTGGATCAGCCCGACAACGCCAACCAGCGCCGCGGCCAGGATCGAGGCGGCCATCAGCGCGCTCCAGATGCGGATCGGCGGGCCGAACTGGTCACCCACCAGGATGCGCGCGCCCAGACCGCGCAGCGCGCCGGTCGGCAACTCGCCCACGATGGTGCCCACAAGCGCGGCCGCGATGCCGATCTTCATCGAGGTGAACAGATAGGGCAAGGAGGCCGGCAGCCGCAGCTTGAAGAACCCCTGCGCGCCGGATGCATTGTAGGTCTTCATCAGGTCAAGCTGCATCGCATCGGGCGAACGCAGCCCCTTCACCATGCCCACGAGGATCGGGAAAAAGCACAGGTAGGCCGAAATCATCGCCTTGGGCACCAGCCGGTCCTCGATGCCGATCAGATTCGTCACCACGATGATCATCGGGGCAATGGCCACGATCGGCACGGTCTGGCTGATGATCGCCCAGGGCATCACCGACATGTCCATGACCCGGAAATACACGATCGACACCGCAAGCCCCATCCCGACGGCGGCCCCCAGGGCAAACCCCCACAGCGTGGCATGCAAGGTGACCCAGCCGTGGAAAACCAGAGAGCGTTTCGAACTGATGCGCTTGTTCACGGTGCTGTCCCAGAGTTCGGCCACCACCTGGTGCGGGGGCGGCAGCACGGCGCGCTCCTGGTGCATGGTATCGGCGATGATCTCGGCCAGGCTCGGCTTTGTGCCCGCGCGCTGTGCCTGCTCGAGCGTCCAGCTGGAGTTCATCCACACCGCGCCGGCATACCACAGCGCGATGATCGCCGCGACAACGCTGAGGATCGGAAGGATCGATTTCACGTCGCCACCTCAATCATCATAGGAATGCCCTGCCCGCAGCCCTTCGCGCACCCGGTGCGCCACGTCCAGGAATTCCGGCGTGTCGCGAATGTCGAGCGGCCGATCGGCCGGCAGCGGGCTTTCGATCACATCGGCAATGCGCCCGGGGCGCGGGCTCATCACCACGATGCGGGTGGAAAGATAGACCGCTTCGGGGATCGAGTGGGTGACAAAGGCGATGGTCTTGCGGGTGCGCGCCCACAGTTTGAGAAGCTGCTCGTTCAGGTGGTCGCGCACGATTTCGTCCAGCGCGCCGAAGGGTTCGTCCATCAGCAGGATGTCGGCATCAAAGGACAGGGCGCGGGCGATCGAGGCGCGTTGCTGCATGCCGCCCGAAAGCTGCCAGGGATACTTCTTCTCGAACCCGGCAAGGTCCACCAGTTCCAGCACCTTTCGAACACGCTCTTCTTGTTCGGCCCTGGAAAACCCCATGATTTCCAGCGGAAGTTTCACATTTCCGCCAATCGTGCGCCAGGGATACAGGCCGGCCGCCTGAAAGACATAGCCATAGGCCCGGGCGCGGCGCGCTTCGTCCGGGCTCATGCCGTTGACGGTTATGCTGCCCGCCGTGGGCTCTTCGAGCGCGGCGATCACCCGCAGGAAGGTGGTCTTGCCGCAGCCCGACGGCCCGATGAACGAAACGAAATCGCCCGGGTTCACCTCAAGGCTCACATCCTTCAGCGCGTTTACCGGCCCGTCGTTCGTCTCAAACGTCAGGCTCAACTTTTCGGCGCGGATGACCGCATCGTTCTGCCCGGTCTGCACCATCTAGACCCCGCTTGCCGGAATGCCGCTGCGCGTGACCGGGCGCGGGGCGGTCAGCTCCTTCCAGGTGGAAAGCGCCCGGTTCACGGGGGTGTTGGCCTCGCGCGCCACGAACTGGCCGTGGCCTTCCTGCGTGCGCATTTCGCCGTCATGCACCGCCACCTGGCCGCGCGTCAGCGTAAAGCGCGGCAGGCCCTTCACGCGCTGGCCCTCGAACACGTTGTAGTCGATCGCCGACTGCTGGGTTTCGGCGGAAATCACCTTCTCCTTCTCCGGGTCCCAGACCACGATATCGGCGTCCGAGCCGACCATGATCGCGCCCTTTTTCGGATAGCAATTCAATATCCTGGCGATATTGGTCGAGGTCACGGCAACGAATTCGTTCGGGGTCAGCCGCCCGGTCGCCACGCCGTGGGTCCACAGCATCGGCATCCGGTCCTCCAGCCCGCCGGTGCCGTTGGGGATCCGGGAGAAATCGCCCAGGCCCATGCGCTTCTGCTCGGTCGTGAAGGCACAGTGATCGGTGGCCACCACCGACAGAGAGCCGCTCTGCAACCCGGCCCACAGGCTGTCCTGATGGCGCTTGTCGCGGAACGGCGGGCTCATCACCCGGCGCGCGGCATGGTCCCAATCCTTGTTGAAATACTCGCTTTCATCCAGCGTCAGGTGCTGGATCAGCGGCTCGCCCCAGACCCGCTTGCCCTGCATGCGCGCGCGCCGGATCGCCTCGTGGCTTTCCTCGCAGGAGGTGTGCACCACATAAAGCGGCACCCCGGCCATGTCGGCGATCATGATCGCGCGGTTGGTGGCCTCGCCCTCCACCTGCGGCGGGCGCGAATAGGCGTGCGCCTCGGGGCCGGTGTTGCCCTCGGCCAGCAGTTTCGCCGTAAGCTCCGCCACCACGTCGCCGTTTTCGGCGTGCACAAGCGCCGTGCCGCCCAGTTCGGCAAGGCGGCTGAAACTGGCGAAAAGCTCGTCGTCATTGACCATCAGCGCGCCCTTGTAGGCAAGGAAATGCTTGAAGGTGGTGATGCCGCGACCGACCACATCGCGCATCTCGTTGAATACCTGCTCGCCCCACCAGGTGACGGCCATGTGAAAGGAGTAGTCGCAATTGGCGCGGGTGGACTTGTTGTCCCACATCTTCAGCGCATCCAGCAGCCCCTGCTCGGGGCTGGGCAAGGCGAAATCCACCACCATCGTGGTGCCGCCCGCCAGCGCCGCGCGCGTGCCGCTTTCGAAATCGTCCGAGGAATAGGTGCCCATGAACGGCATCTCCAGATGCGTATGCGGATCGATCCCGCCCGGCATCACGTAACAGCCGGTGGCATCCAGCTCCTCGTCGCCCTTCAGGTCGGGGCCGATCTCGGTGATCACCCCGTTCTCGATCGCCACATCCGCCTTGTAGGTCAGATCGGCGGTGACGATGGTTCCGTTCCTGATGACTGTGGTCATGACTCCCCCCTGTTCAGTTGCACGGCGTCAACTGCGCCGTCAGGTTGCGATCCTTCAGGATCATGTGCACCCCCTGCGCGCGTGCCCAGGAACAGGCCGCACTCCAGTTGACGCCGGTATCGGTATATTCGGCCGCCAGCACCGGCTTTCCGGCATCGCGATAGGCCAGCACCTGGCTGCACCAGCCCTGGTCGAAACAGTCCTCGGTGATGACGAAATCCAGCGTGTTCGCCAACTGCCCGGTCAGTTCGGGCACGTTCTTCTGCCCGATCTCCAGCCCCATGCCATGGGCGATCGAGGCCAGAGCCTTCACGTAAGATACCGTATCGGCGGCAGAAATCGTGAACCCGCTGTTGTTGGCATAGACATCCATGTTGTCGGGCTCGATCGCATCGAACCCCTTGTCGCGCGCCCGCTGGAAGCGCGCCTGCATGATCGGCAGCAGGATCGCCTGCTGACGAATGTCCAGATACTTCTCGCCCGGCCAACTGGCCAGGTTGTTGCCCTTCACGCTGGCGGGAAAGGCCCCCTTGTCGGCGCGCCAGTCTTCCCAGGTGCCGACCGAAATATAGGCAATGGTGCTGACCCCGGCAGCCCGGGCCTGCGCGATCTGCGCCGCACTCACCGAATCCGGGTCCACATCCAGCATCTTCAGCTTGCGCGAAAAATCCACCGGCCCGCCGAGTTGCCAGTCCCAGTAGGAGTCCAGCGAAACGTCCGGCGGCGGACCGGGCGGCCCGCCACCGGTCTGCGCCCCCGCGCAGCCGGCAAGCAGAAATGCCGCGACCAGGGCCACGCCCCTGCCGCCCGGCCCGACCCGCGCGCTCA
>JALSRF010000315.1 GCA_026984895.1 Paracoccaceae bacterium | reverse complement strand
GCCGGACCTTAGCGAAGGAAAAACGCGTGGCGCCTGATCGCATATCCGAGGAAACGAACTCGCTGGGCTTTGACAAGGCGCCGGCGCAAACGCGCGTTGTCGTGGCCATGTCCGGGGGGGTGGACAGTTCGGTTGTGGCGGCCGAACTGGCCCGTCAGGGCTATGACGTGGTCGGGGTGACCATGCAGCTTTACGACCACGGCGCCGCGCTGGCCCGCAAGCGGGCATGCTGCGCCGGTCGCGACATCCACGACGCGCGCCGCGTGGCCGAACAGATCGGCTTTCCCCACTATGTGCTCGACTATGAATCGCTGTTTCGCGACCAGGTCATCGAGGAATTCGCCGAAAGCTACCTGGCCGGAGCCACCCCCGTCCCCTGCATCCGCTGCAACGAAAAGGTGAAGTTCCGGGACCTGATGAACATGGCCCGCGAACTGGACGCCGACTGCATGGCAACCGGCCATTACATCCGCCGCCTGCAAGGCGCCCGCGGCCCCGAACTGCACATGGCCGCCGACCCGGCCCGCGATCAGAGCTACTTCCTGTTTCCGACCACGCGCGAACAGCTCGCCTACCTGCGCTTTCCGCTCGGGCACCTGAAAAGCAAGGCCGAAACCCGCGCGCTCGCCACGCGCCACGGGCTGGCGGTCGCCGACAAGCCCGACAGCCAGGACATCTGCTTCGTCCCCGAAGGCAACTATGCGGGCGTGATCGAAAAACTGCGCCCCGGCGCCGCCGAGCCCGGCGAAATCGTGCACGCCGACGGACGCGTCCTGGGCCGCCACCGGGGCGTCATCCACTATACGATCGGGCAACGCCGCGGACTGGGCATCGGCGGGCTGGAGACGCCACTCTATGTGGTGCGCCTCGATGTGGATGCGCGCCGCGTGATCGTCGGCCCGCGCGAAATGCTGAAAACCCGGATCGTGCCGGTGCAGGAAATCAACTGGCTCGGCGATGCCCCGTTCGACAGCGCGCCCGAATGGCCGGTCTGCGTCCGGGTCCGTTCCACGCGACCGCCCGCCGAAGCCATCGTGCGCCCCAACGGCCCGACCAGCGCCCGGGTGGAACTGCTGAACCCCGAAGAAGGGGTCAGCCCCGGTCAGGCCTGCGTGTTCTACGAAACCGGCGCAAGCCGCGTGCTGGGCGGCGGATGGATCACACGCGCCGGCTGATCGGCTCTTCTTCTGTCGCCAAATATCTCCGGGGTGAATTGGCCGCAGGCCAAGAGGGGCAGGCAGCCCCTCATGCGCCGCTCCCCCCGCGTGCGCCGCTCACAGCTGCCCGGCCTCGCCCGGGGCTGCCGACACCGCGCGCAAGACCGCCCGTGCCGCGCGCAACCCGGGCGCCTCGCCCCCCTGCCCCAGGGCGCGCATGGTCTCGTCCATCACCTGCAACTGACGCTGGCGTTCGTGCGCATCCGTCAGCAAACGCTCCAGCGCGCCGGCAATCGGCCCGGGCCGGCAGGCCGGGCCCAGGAACTCGGGAATGACACGCGTGCCGGTCACCAGATTGGCCAGGGTCACGCTGTCCAGCCGCACCAGGCGCTCCATGATCTTCCAGCTCACCCAGTTCAGATCATAGGCCACCACCATCGGCGTGCGGGCGGCGCAAAGCTCCAGCGTCACAGTGCCGGAGGCCGCCAGGGCCACATCCGCCGCGGCAAGCGCCACGCGCTTGCGCGCCTCTGCCTCGCCCGGCGCAAGCGCGCGCGGATCCAGCATCGCCGCCCCGCCCGGCCAGCCCGCCAGCGCACCTTCCAGCGCCGCGGCAACGCCGGGCGCAGCCGGCACGAGGATGCGCGCGCCCGGCTGGCGCGCCAGCACCATCTCCAGCGCCCTGCCGAACACCGGCGCCAGGCGCGCAACCTCTCCGGCGCGACTGCCGGGCAGCGCCAGGATCAGCCGCTCCCCCGCCGCCAGCCCCAGTTCGCCGCGAAACCGGGCCACCTCGGCGGCACTGACCCGCGGCTCGGCCACCACCGGATGGCCGACGAAATCGCAGGCCATTCCGGCGGCGCTCATGTAGGGCGGCTCGAACGGCAGCAGCGCCAGGACATGGTCGATCGAGCGCGCCATCCTCGCCGCCCGCCCGGGCCGCCAGGCCCAGACCGAAGGCGCCACGTAATGCACCGTGCGCAGCCCCGGCTGCCGGGCCTTCGCCAGCCGCGCCACCCGCAGGCAGAAATCCGGGCTGTCGATGGTGATCAGCACCTCGGCGCCCGACGCCGCCACCGCCGCGGCAGTCTGCCGCATCCGCCGTTTCAAAGACCGGTATCTCGCCAGCACCTCCAGCAGCCCC
>JALSRF010000314.1 GCA_026984895.1 Paracoccaceae bacterium | reverse complement strand
GCGCAAGCGTCTTCAGCCCCGCCATCAGCGCCGCCCCGAGCCGGTCGCCCGACGCCTCGCCCGCGACCAGGAAGACACGCATCAATCGCGCTCCCTGACCCACAGGAACATCCCCGCGTCGTTGCAGCGCGCCACCACCTCTTCGCGTTCGAGCACCAGCACGCCGCCCGACTCGATCACGATCCCCGCCAGCCCGGCCGCATGCGCGCCCGAAACCGTGGCCGGGCCGATGGTGGGCAGGTCCACGCGCCGGTCCTGATCCGGCTTGGGCATCTTGACCAGCACCCCGCCCGCCGCAACGTCCGCTGCCACGCCCGCCGCTCCGCCCGCCGCCGCGTCGGTGTCGCGCCCGCCGCGGGCGAGGCTTGCCAGCATGAAATCCGTCCCCGGCGCCGCTTCAACCGCCTGAACCTGTCCACGGGCCACAACGCAGGCCTGCCCCAGATCGGCCGGCCCCAGACGCATCAGCAGGCGCACGCCCCGGCGGGCATTTTCGCGATCCGTCGCCCCCGGGCGCGCCGCGCTTGCCACACCCGGTCCGGGCAGCAGACCGGGGCAGATCTCCTGCGCGCCGACAACGCGCAGCCCGCGCCGCTCGAAAAGCGAAACCACCACCGCGAGCGCGCCGCCGTCGCCCAGGCCGAGCGCGCGTTCGATTTCCCCGAGAAGCGGCCCGGTCGCCCCGTCCAGCCGCGCCCTGTCCAGCGACGGACGCGCGATCCCGCCCGCCATGCAGACCTCGGTGATCCCCTGGCGCGCCGCGCTGTCCAGAAACCCGCCGAGCCGCTCCAGGCGCAGCTCCGGCGCATCGGCCAGCGGCGGCTCGACGGCGGTATCGGCCATGCGAAACACCCGGTGCGCGCGACCGCCGGCACGCAGCGCCGCATCCAGCAGTACCGGCAGCATGCCCCGCCCCGCGATCAACGCCAGCACCCGCGCCCCTCCTGTTAGCCGGGCGTCAGGAACGAACGTCCCGACTCGCCCAGGATGAACCGGGCGACCTCGCGCACCAGTTCGCAATCGCTCTGCTCGTCAAGGCGCTTCGCGCGCTCCTGAAAGCTGCCCTCGCCGCGCGCCAGCGCCGCGTAGGCCGCACGCAGCGCGGTGATGTCCTCGCGCGCGACGCCGCGCCGCTTCAGCCCGACCAGGTTCAGCCCGTCCAGACGCCCGCGTTCGCCCTGCACCAGACCGTGGGGGATCACGTCCTGGGCCACCATGGTCAAAGCGCCGACAATGGCCCCGCGCCCGATGCGCACGAACTGGTGCACCCCCGAAAGCCCGCCGATGATCACGTCGTCCTCGATCACGCAATGCCCGCCAAGCGCGGCCTGGTTCGCCATGACCACGCGGCTGCCCACCCGGGCGTCGTGGCCGACATGGGCCCCGGTCATGAACAGGCAGTCATCGCCCACCCGTGTCACCCCGCCCCCACCTTCGGTGCCCGGATTGAGCGTCGCGCCTTCGCGAATGCGGTTGCGCCGGCCGATCACAAGGCGTGTGCGTTCGCCTCTGAACTTCAGGTCCTGCGGCACTTCGCCGACGCAGGCGAAGGGGAAGATCACGCAGTCCTCGCCCACTTCGGTCAGCCCGGTCACCACGGCGTGGCTTTTCAGCACCACGCCCGGATGCAGCACGACATCGGCGCCGACATGGCAGAACGGACCGATCCGGCAGCCGGCCGCCACCGTGGCCCCGTCTTCGACGATCGACGAGGGGTGGACCTCGGCCTGGGGGTGAACAGCCATCGCGCTATTCGTCCTGCAGGTCCATCATCGCGGTGAATTCCGCGGTACAGGCGGTCTGCCCGTCCACCTCGGCGCGCCCGGCGAACTTCCAGACCCGGCCACCGCCGCGCAGCGCCTCCACATGCAGTTTCAGCACGTCGCCGGGCACCACCATGCGGCGGAACTTGGCCTTGTCCACGCTCATGAAATAGATCAGCATCTTGCGATCGGCGAGATCCATCGACATGCCGACCAGCGCCCCGGCGGTCTGGGCCATGGATTCGATGATGGTCACGCCCGGCATGATCGGCTTGCCCGGGAAATGCCCCTGGAAATGCGGCTCGTTCGCGGTGACGTTCTTGATCCCCACGGCGCGCTTGTTCAGCACCACGTCCTCCATCCGGTCCACCAGCAGGAACGGATAGCGATGCGGCAGGATCCGGGTGATCAGATCGTAGTCGGCGGTAAGTGTTTCGGACGTCATCCGGCCCTCTCTTGAAACCTGCGCCTTTGTTAGCGAAGCGTGCAGGCCGATACAAGAACCCGCTGGCCGCCTTGCCTATTTGCCTGTGCCCGGTGCCGGCGCATCGGGAGCAGGCCCATCGGGAGCAGGCCCATCGGGGCCCTGCGCGGGCGCGGCGGAGTCGCGGTGCTTCGGGATCTGCCCGTTTTCGATCGCCCGGTTTATCTGGCGGATCGCCTCGTCGGTGATATCGATGCTGGATGCCGAGAACAGGACATTGCGCCGGTCCATGACCACGACGGCCTCGTGCTCGCGCGCGATGCGGGTCAGAAACGGGGTGACGTCCGAGAAAAAGGACGTGCGCTCGGCATCGCGCAGCTTTTGCAGTTCGGCCTGCTTGGCATCCTGTTCGGCGCGGATGCGCTGCACCTTCTTGTCGAAGGCATCGGCAAGCTTGCGAAACTCGGCCGGATCCAGCGTGGCGCGCTGTTCGGTCAGCGCCATTTCCTCGGCCTCCAGTTCGGTGGTGATGCGCCTGTTTTCCTCGGCAAGCGCCTGCACGCGGTTCGCCAGTTCGTTGCCGATCTTGCGACCCAGAACCGTGGCCGCGAACAGCCGGTCGGTATCCACCGTCACGATCGGCGAAAGCGTGGTGCCAAGGTCCTGCGCCAGCGCCGGGGTCGCGGCCCCAAGCGCCGCGCCGAACGCGCCCAGGGTCGCCCCCGCGCCAAACGTCGCAACCGCGCCCAGCATCGCCGCCCCCGCAGCCGCCGCAACCGCCCGGGGCAGGCCCGCCGCTCCAGGTTCTCCATCCTCGCCAGGTTCTGCGGACCGGCCAGGCCAGCCAGGCCCGCCGCCCCCCCCGCGCGCCAGCAGGGCCCGCAGGGCGCGTGCGGCGGCTGCGGTCGGCACAGGCATCAGAACTCTGTCGAAATCGTCAGGTCGAAGTTCTGCGGCCGGTCATAGGGCAGCTTCTGCAGCGCCCGCGAGAAGTTGAAGCGCAGCGGCCCGATCGGGGTCCGCCAGAACAGCGAGAATCCGACGCTTGAACGCAGGTGCATGGCGTCGTCCACCAGACCGCCGTTGGTGTTGTCCAGCCCCCAGACCGAGCCGACATCGTAAAATACCCCCCCGCTCAGACCGACCTCCGTGGGCAGACCCAGCGGAAACTCGGTTTCGAACCGGGCCACGGCAAACAGGTTGCCGCCAAGCGCATCCCGGTTGCCCACGGTCAGGTCGCGCGGGCCGACGCCGGCGGGCGCAAAGCCGCGCAGGTTGGTGTTGCTCAGGAAGAAACGGTCGTTCAGGTTGGACACGCCGCCTAGACTGTCAAGCCGGCCGCCTTCGAGCGTGGCGCGCAAGGTCACCTCGTCGTTCAGCACCTTGAGCTGGGCGCCAAGCGTGGCGGTGGACTTCAGGTAGCGCACGCTGCCCCCCAGCCCGGCATAGTCCTGGGCGAAACGCAGCAGCACCCCGCTGCCCGGATGCAGCCCGGTCGCGCGGGTGTCGTAGCTGACCGTATAGCCGAAGGCCGATGTCCAGGGCGCGCCCGCGGCGGCCTCGGCCATGAGCACGGGCGAAGACGCCGGGTCCACGTTCAGGATCTGGTTGCGCGCCAGGGTGTAGCGCAGCCCCAGGCGCGCGTTTTCCGAAAGCGGAAAGGTGACGGACGGGCGCAGCAGCAGCTTCCGGGTGTCGTAGTTGGTATAGTCGAACTGGGTCTGCCGGTATTCGCCGTCGAAACGGAACGCCACGTCGCGCCCCAGAAGCGCCGGTTCGACAAAGGTCATCCCGCCGTTGGCGTTGTCCAGCCCCAGCACGGCGTCGAATTTCAGCGTCTGCCCGCGGCCCAGGAAATTGCGTTCGGAGAACTTGGCGGTCAGACCGAACCCGGTGGTAAAGTTGTAGGCCGCGCCGAATGTCAGCGAACCGGTGTTCTGCTCGGTCACGTTGACATCCACCAGCACCTTGTCCGGGGCCGAGCCCTGGCGCGCCTGCACGCTGCTGGCCGAAAACAGCCCGAGCGCCCGGATGCGCGCCGCCGCCTCGCGAATTTGGCGCGGATTGAACGGGTCGCCCTCGACCAGGCGGAACTGGCGGCGGATCACCCGGTCAAGCGTGGTGGTGTTGCCGGAAATGTCGATGCGCTCGACAAGGATGCGCGGCCCCTCGACCAGGGCGAAATCCACATCCAGCGTCAGGTCGCGGTCGTTGCGCGAGATGCGCGGCTCGACCCGGACCAGGTTCAGCCCCTTCTTCTCCGCCAGGATCTCCATGCGCGCGATCACGTTGTCGATCTTAACCGGCGAATAGACCGCCCCCTCGCGCAGCCGGGCGAGGGCGCGGAAATCGTCGGCATCGACGCCTTCGACCTCGCTTGAGACGGTGACCTTGCCGATGCGGAACTGCTGGCCCTCGCGCAGGTTGAAGGTCACGAAGAAGCCGTTGCGCTGCCGCGAGAATTCGGACGAGACCGAGAGCACCTGAAAATCCGCATAGCCGCGCGCGTGGTAGAAGTCGCTCAGCAGCACCTTGTCCAGCTTGATCCGGTCCTCGACGAAATTGTCCTGCCGGATCAGCGCGCGCAGGGCGCCGGCCTGCTTGGTGGCCAGCACCCGGCGCAGGCGCCGGTCGGAAAAGGCGCGGTTGCCCACGAACGACAGGCGTTCGACCTCGACCACGCGGCCCTCCTGCACCTCGAACACCAGATCGACGCGGTTGTTGGGCCGGCGGATGATGCGCGGCGTGACGCTGGCCGAGGACAGCCCCAGTTCACGGTATTTTCCGATCAGCGCGTTGGCGTCGGCTTCGACCACCGACGGGCTGAACACCAGGCGCGGTTTCGACTTGAACAGCGCCAGCGCCGTATCGTCCTTGATGCGCCGGTTTCCTTCGACGCTGATGCGGTTGATGATCGGATATTCCTTCACCCGGATCACCAGGCGGCTGCCGCGCGGGGTGAAATCGACGGTCTCGAAAAGACCGGTCGCCAGCACGCGCTTGTAGGCCTCGTTCACCTGGGCCGCGCTGAGCGTCCGGCCCCGGGCAATGGCCGCATGCGAAAGGATCGTCGCCGTATCGATGTTCTGGTTGCCGCGCACCACGATCGAGGAAAAGCGATAGCTCTGCGCCTGCGCCTGCGCTGCCGGTGCCACCCCGGCAAGAACGGTTGCCGTGCCGGCCAGCATCGCGACGACGATGGCATGACGAAGAAACCGGGCGGTCCCGGAAAACGACCGCGCCAGGCGGTGAGCGAAAATCTGCATGTGCCCCAATCCGTTCAGAAACCCTGTCGCGTTTTGACTATCGAGAATGCCGGGCGTTGTCAAAACCATCGGGCGCGCGCCCGGCGCGACCGGCGGATGACGCCGGATCTGTGCAAGGATGGCCTTGAAGCCAGCGCCCAGCCGCCCCGCCGCCCCGGCACGGGGGCAGCGGCACGGGCGCCAGGGCACGGGCGCCGGGGCACGGGCACAGGCCGCCTGCCGGCGCCTTTGGCGTTTCGGGTTTTTCAGGAGCTGCTGGTTTTTCAGAAGTCGCAGGCCCGACGGCCTCGACGACGGGGGCCGCGACGACGGGGGCGCGGCGATTCGGCGCGCGGGATGGTTGGCGGGCGCAAGCGGTCAGGCCGGCGCGACGGCCCCGCTCATGGCGCGCTCACCTCAAAGAGAGCCGACGTATGCGCCAAGCCAGAGCGCGCCTGCGATCGTCGCCACGAACAGGATGCGATCCCAGTTCAGCGAAAACAGCAGCGAAAGGCCGCGATAGGTGGTTGCTATGGTCTGCATGGCGTATCCCCTGCCAATTGCCCATGGGTTCCTTGCGAAACCTAGGCGCAGATTATGGCGACACTTGGGCACCAAAGCGGCAATGCCGACAGAATGCGCCGGGACAGAATGCGCCGGGCACGGGGCGGATCAAGGGGCCGGTCATCGGGCCGATCGTGGCGCGGGGCGTGGGCAGCGGCGCATGGGCACAGGCGCATCGCAGGCGGCGCGCAGGCGGGCCGGGGCGAATCATGGGTCACGGGGCGGGCCGATCATGGCGCGGTGCGCATCGGGGCGCATCAGGGGCAGGTAAAGTCGTTGGTCAGCGCAAAGACCATCATCGTCAGGATCAGCGCCAGCCCGACCGTCATCAGCGCGCGCATGGCAAAGTCGCTCGGCGGGCGGCCGGCAACGGCCTCGTAGGCGTGAAAGACCAGATGCCCGCCATCCAGCACCGGGATCGGAAACAGGTTCAGAAAACCCACGGCCGTGGACAGAACCGCGATGAACCACAGGAAAGAGGTCAGGCCCTGGCTGGCGGCCTCGCCCGAGCTCTGGGCGATTCCCACCGGGCCGCGCAGGTTGCACGACGAAATGTCGCCGGCGATCACATGATAGAGCCCCGAAACCGAGGAACGCACGATGAACCAGGTCTGTTCGGCGCCGTATCCCAGGGCCCTGGCAAGGCTCGGGCGGCGGGTCTGCGGCTCGAACAGGAGGCCGCCGGTGATGCCCACCAGCCAGCGCGTTTCGAAACCGCCGTCGCGCCGGGGCAGGTCCACGCGCCGGGGCGTCACCGTCGTTTCCAGCGTCGCGCCGTCGCGCCACAGGCGCAGCCGGATCGGCTTGCCCCCCGACTGCCCGACAAGCGCGCGCAGCTGGGCGAAGGTGGCCACCGGCGTGCCGTCCGCCTCCAGGATCACGTCGCCCGCCCGGATGCCCGCATCGCTGGCCGCCGAGGACGGCGACAGCGCGACCACCAGCGGCGGATAGGGATGGGCGCCGACGACCTCGGTTTCGCGCCCGTCGCGCAGCACCCGGTAGCGTAGCGCGTCGCTTGCCGGCAGCGCCTGCACGAAGGGCTCGAAATCGGCAAGCGCGGGCGTCTTGCGCCCGTCGATGGCCAGGATCTGGTCGCCGACCTGCAGCCCCTGTTCATAGGGCACCGGGCGCAGCGCGGCGATAGTCAGCGGGTCCGAGGCAATGCCCTGAAAGCCGATCACCCCGGCAAAAACGGCGATCGACAGCAGGAAATTGAACACCGGTCCCGCGGCCACCGTCGCCGCCCGCGCCCAGAGCGGCGCGCCGTGCATGGTGCGGTGGCGCCGCGCCTCGTCCATCGCCGCCAGGGCGGCCGGATCGCGCCCGCTGGCGGCATTGGCGTCGCCGGAAAACCGGACGTAACCGCCCACCGGCAGGGCGGCGATCTGCCAGCGCGTTCCGTGCCGGTCCACGCGCGACCACAACACCGGCCCCATGCCGAGCGAAAACACATCGGCATCGATCCCCGAAAACCGGGCGACGATGTAGTGTCCGAACTCGTGCACCGCGACGATCACCAGCAGCGCCACGACGAAGGCGCCCACCGTGAACAGCACGTTGCCAAAGGACGGGATGAGTCCGATCAGATCCAACAGCCTTGCTCCCCTGCCATCAAGCGGTTCCTGCCCGAAGCGCGGCGATCGCCTCGCCCGCGGTCCTGCGTGCCAGATGGTCCATCGCGCGCACGTTATCAAGGGTCATCTCGTCGATTGACAGCCCCGGGCGCGCCGCTAGCCGCTCCAGCGTGCGCTCCACCACCTGCGCCATGTCGAGAAACCCGATCTCGCCGGCGATGAAGGCATCGAGCGCGCGCTCTTTCGCGGCGTTGAAGGCGGCGCCGGCCAGCCCGCCGGCGGCCATGACCTCGCGCGCAAGGCGCAGCGCCGGAAACCGGGCGCTGTCGGGCGCCTCGAAATGCAGCGTCCCGACCCGCGCAAGGTCCAGGCGCGCCACCGGCAGCGCGCCGCGCACGGGCCAGTTCAGCGCATAGCCGATGGCATGGCGCATGTCCGGCGCCCCCAGATGCGCCATCAGCGCCCCGTCGCGAAACCCGACCAGCGCGTGCACCAGGCTTTCGGGGTGGACAAGCACCTCGATCTGCGCCGGCTCCAGCGAGAAAAACTCGCGCGTTTCAATAAGTTCCAGCGCCTTGTTAAACATGGAGGCGCTGTCGATGGTGATCCTCTGGCCCATCGTCCAATTGGGGTGGTTGAGCGCCTGCTCCAGGGTGGCGCGCGCCAGCTGTCCGGCGGGCCAGTCGCGAAACGGGCCGCCCGAGGCGGTGATGATCACCCGTTCCACCGCGGAAATGTCTTCGCCGGTCAGCGCCTGGAACACCGCCGAATGTTCGCTGTCAACCGGCAGCACGGTGGTGGCGTGCGCGCGGGCCTCGCGCATCAGCAGCGGCCCGGCGCACACCAGGCTTTCCTTGTTGGCCAGCGCCAGCGTG
>JALSRF010000313.1 GCA_026984895.1 Paracoccaceae bacterium | reverse complement strand
CGTTGCCGCCGAATACAACATCACCCGCGCCGATCAGGACGCCTTTGCGGCACGCTCGCAGGCGCGCTGGGAAGCGGCGCAAAAGGCTGGCGTCTTCAAGGACGAAATCCTGGCCGTGACCGTGCCGCAGCGCCGCGGAGAGCCGGTGATCGTGGACACCGACGAACACCCGCGCCCCGGCACCACGCCCGAAACGCTTGCCCGGCTGCGCCCGATCAACGGCCCCGACCTGAGCGTGACTGCCGGCAATGCCTCGGGCGTCAACGACGGTGCCGCGGCGGTGCTGGTGGCTTCGGAAAGCGCGGCCCGGCACAACGACCTGCAGCCGATGGCGCGCATCGTCGGCATGGCGGCCGCCGGGGTGGAGCCTCGGGTGATGGGGATAGGCCCGGTGCCCGCCGTCAACAAGCTGCTGGAGCGCACCGGGCTGACCATCGACCAGATGGATGTGATTGAACTGAACGAGGCCTTTGCCGCGCAATCACTCGCGGTGCTGCGCGCGCTCGGCATCCCGGACGACGCCGAGCACGTCAACCCGAACGGCGGGGCGATTGCCATGGGCCACCCGCTGGGCATGTCGGGTGCACGCCTGGTGCTGACGGCGGCCTTTCAGTTGCAGCGCAGCGGCGGGCGCTATGCCCTTTGCACCATGTGTGTCGGCGTGGGCCAGGGAGTGGCGATGATCATCGAACGGGTCTGAGGAGGCGGCGCGATGTATGCACAGATGGTGAAATCCACCGGCAAGGGCGTGAAGAAGCCCGAGGAGATGACTCCCGAGGAACGCGCCTTTCAGGCCCGCATCGACGCCGGCGAGAAGATCGAGCCGAAGGACTGGATGCCCGAAGGCTATCGCCAGACCCTGATCCGCCAGATCGGCCAGCATGCGCATTCCGAGGTGGTCGGGCAACTGCCCGAGGGCAACTGGATCACCCGCGCGCCGACGCTGGAGCGCAAGGCGATCCTGCTGGCCAAGGTGCAGGACGAGGCCGGGCACGGGCTCTATCTTTACTGCGCCGCCGAAACGCTGGGCATCAGCCGCGACGAGATGACCGAGCAGCTTCTGGACGGGCGGATGAAATATTCGTCGATCTTCAACTACCCGACGCTGAACTGGGCCGACATGGGCGCGGTCGGCTGGCTGGTGGATGGCGCGGCGATCATGAACCAGGTGGCGCTGCAGCGCACGTCCTACGGCCCCTACTCGCGCGCCATGATCCGAATCTGCAAGGAAGAGTCGTTCCACCAGCGCCAGGGCTACGACATCATGATGAAGATGTGCGCGGGCACGCCGGAACAAAAGGCCATGGCGCAGGATGCGCTGAACCGGCTCTGGTATCCGGCGCTGATGATGTTCGGGCCGTCCGACAAGGATTCGGTTCACTCGGCGCAGTCGATGGCCTGGGGCATCAAGACGATGACCAATGACGAAGGCCGGCAGCGCTTCGTTGACCAGACCGTGCCGCAGGCCGAATACCTGGGCCTGACCATCCCCGACCCCGATCTGAAGTGGAACGAGGAACGCGGCCACTATGACTATACCGATCCGGACTGGTCCGAATTCTTCGCGGTCATCAACGGCAACGGCCCCTGCAACGCCGACCGCCTGAACGCCCGCCGCAAGGCCTGGGAAGACGGCGCCTGGGTGCGCGAGGGGCTGCTGGAACACGCCCGCAAGAAGGCCGCGCGCCGGCAGGCGGCCGAATAGGGAGACGGGAAATGAAACACGAATGGCCCCTCTGGGAAGTGTTCATCCGCGGCCAGCACGGGCTGAGCCACCGGCACGTGGGATCGCTGCACGCGCCCGATGCCGAAACCGCGATCCTGAACGCGCGCGACGTTTACACGCGGCGAAACGAGGGCGTCAGCATCTGGGTGGTCGAGGCGGCGCATGTCACGGCGTCTTCGCCCTCGGACAAGGGGCCGATGTATGAGCCCGCCAATGACAAGGTTTACCGTCACCCGACGTTCTTCGACATCCCCGAAGACGTGGGGCCGATGTGATGAGCGCCCTGTTCCAATTCCTGCTGCGCCAGGGCGACAACGCACTGGTTTTGTCGCACCGGGTCAGCGAATGGTGCGGCCACGCCCCGGTGCTGGAGGAAGACATCGCCCTTGCCAACACCGCGCTGGACCTGATCGGGCAGACGCAGATGTGGCTGGGCCTGGCGGGCGAGGTCGAGGGCAAGGGGCGCTCGGCCGACGACCTGGCGTTCCTGCGCGACGTGCGGGATTTCCGCAACCTGCTGCTGGTGGAACGCCCGAACGACGATTTCGGCCACACGATGATGCGACAGTTCCTGTTCGACGCCTTCAACCT
>JALSRF010000312.1 GCA_026984895.1 Paracoccaceae bacterium | reverse complement strand
GTCGAAGAAGATCCCCAGCGCAAAGGCACCAAGCCCGAACAGCAGAGAGCCGATCGCCAGCGAAGACCCGCTGGCCAGATCGAACAGGCCGTTGGGAAAATCGCGCACCAGTCTCAGCCGGTCCGGCGTGACGAAGGCATAGACCGAGACCAGCCCGAAGATCCCGAAGACGAACATCGAAAACGGCAGCCTGAATACCAGGAAATAGACAGCCATCCCCAGCATGCCGACAAGGCCCACCACCCGCGGAAGGTTCACCAGATCGGGCACCCCGCTGGTCAGCACCACTACCGTTGCCGCCGCCAGGAACACGCCGAAGCTCGCCGCCAGGAACATGCCCGGCAGGTTCATGCGCCGCATGCGGATGAAATAGAAGGAAAGGCCGAAGGTCACCGCCAGTCCGATGAACGGAATCGCCATGCCGCCGCCAAAAAGGACGGTGTATGCCAGGATACCGCCCAGCAGCAGGGCCAGCCCGACGGTCACGAAGATTTCGCTGAACCCGCGGAAAAACTCGAACGGTTCGTCCTCGGCGGCCATATGCGCGCGGATACCGCTTCGCTGCTGCGCCAGCGCCAGAAGCGCCGCTGCCTGGCGTTCGTTCAGCACCCCCGCCGATACGGCGGCGCGGATATCGGATTCTTCCAGCGCGGACATGATCACCCCTTCAGTTTTTCAAGCGTCAGGTTGCCGTTGGTATAGACGCAGATGTCCGCCGCAATGGCCATTGCGCGGCGGGCGATGGTTTCGGCATCCAGGTCCGTGTCCATCAGGGCGCGGGCGGCGGCCAGCGCGTAGTTGCCGCCAGAGCCGATCGCCGCCACGTCATGTTCGGGCGCCAGCACATCCCCTGCCCCGGTGATCACCAGCAGGTCGGTGCCGTCGCTGACGATCAGCATCGCCTCCAGCTTTTGCAGATACTTGTCGGTGCGCCAGTCCTTGGCCAGCGCAATCGCGGCCCGCGCCAGCTGCCCGGGGGTGGCTTCCAGCCTGGCTTCCAGGCGTTCGAGCAGGGTAAAGGCGTCCGCGGTCGAACCGGCGAACCCGGCCACGACCTGCGCCCCGCCGGTATCAAGCCGGCGCACCTTGCGCGCGGTGCCCTTGATCACTGTCTGGCCAAGGCTCACCTGGCCGTCGCCGGCAATCACCACTTCGCCGCCCTTTCGAACGCCGATGATCGTGGTTCCGCGCCAGCCCGGAAATGTCTGTTCGGCCATGGTCTCCTCCAGCCGTGGATTGCGCCTTGCCGGCCATATGTATAGTGCCCGGCCCCGGCTACAAGCGGCTTTCGGTTGTTGCGGCGGTGCGGCGGCGGTAATCTGGGTCCGATGGCTGCGGAAAAAACCCTGACATTCTACCTGGAAAACAAGATGCTGGGCCCGGCAAAGGCCGGCAGGATCAATGTGATCAACCGCATTTCGGCGGCGGTAGCCTCGCGCGGGGTAAAGACCGCGTTCCGGCTCGACAGCGATGAAAACCTGATCCGCTCGGCCAGCGACCCGGGCTGGAGCCTGTTTCACATGAGCGCGCCGTTCCACGACCGGGCGCTGTGCCTGCGCCGGGCCTATTTCTACCCGTTCTGGCATATCGAAAACACCTCCAGGCGCTGGGAAAACAGCATTGCCCGCGCGCCGTTCCATGCCGACGAGCAGCCCGAGGAAGCGGCACGGGCCTTTTGCGATGGCTGGCGCCGCCGCCTTTTCGAAGGCAAGGCCGAGGCGGCCACCCGGGACGGCTATGTTTTCGTTCCGCTCCAGGGGCGCCTTCTGGTTCGCAGAAGCTTTCAGTCCATGAGCCCGCTGGAGATGCTGCGCACCACCCATGAACAGCTGCCCGAACGTCAGATCAGGATCACGCTTCACCCGAACGAGCGGTATTCGGCACAGGAGACCGAGGCCCTGGCCCGGCTCCTGGCGCAATCGCCTCGGTACGAACTCTACAACGGCCCCGGCGAGATACTCTTGCGCCACTGCGACCTCGTGGTGACCGAAAACTCGTCAATGGCGCTGCGCGGCTTCTTTCTTCACAAGCCCGCGGTCCTGTTTGCGGCGATCGATTTCCACCACGTCGCCGCGAACGTTCGCACCATGGGCGCTGCGGCCGCTTTCCGGCAGGCGCGCACGGCCGAGGTTCCGTTTGACGCCTATCTGTTCTGGTTTCTTGCCCGGATGTCGATCAACGCCGGTCGCGAAGACGCGCAACGCCGGATTCTGGACGCGATGCGAAAGGGCGGCTGGCGGATATGAGCGGCCCGCACGAAAGAAGGCGCCCGTGGGCGCCTTCCTGCAACACCGGAATTCGTCGGGCCGGCGGCGCGGTTCAGATT
>JALSRF010000311.1 GCA_026984895.1 Paracoccaceae bacterium | reverse complement strand
GAGAATGCCGGCGATGGATGGGGCGCGCAGCTTGGCGGGGGGATCAGCCGGAAGCTTCACCTGCATGCCCGCCAGATCAGCCTTGTCCACCCCGGGACCGGCCGGCGCGTGACATTCACCGCGCCGCTGCCGGCGCATATGCAGCGCACCTGGGAAACCTTCGGCTGGCACGAGGACGACGTGCCGGGCGATCCGTTCGACGAGCCCGACCGATGAGCGCCCGCAAGGCGAAAAGGTTCTGGACCCGCGCCGAGGTCGGGGCACGCGACGGCGGCTTCGGCCTGTTGCTGGACGGGCGCGCATTGCATACGCCGGCCAAGGTGCCGCTGGTGGTTCCGACCCGGGCCCTTGCCCGGGCGATCGCCGAGGAATGGCAGGCGCAGGGCGAAACCATCGAACCGGCGACAATGCCGCTGACGCGCACCGCCAATGCCGCGATCGACAAGGTCGCGCCCCGGCGCCGCGAGGTGATCGACATGCTGGCCGGCTATGGCGACAGCGATCTGCTGTGTTACCGTGCCGATCGGCCCGCGGATCTGGCCGCGCGCCAGGCGGCGGCCTGGGACGAATACCTGGACTGGTGCGCGCGGGCGCTGGGGGCCCGGCTGGAGCCGCGTATCGGGGTGATGCACCGGCCCCAGGACCGCGATGTTCTGGCGCGCCTGAAAGGGCGGATCGAGGGCCTCGACAACCACGCGCTGGCGGCGTTTCACGACCTTGTGGTGCTGTCCGGTTCGCTGGTTCTTGCCCTTGCAACAATTCATGGATTCCGCAGCGTGGCACGGACCTGGGAAGCCTCCCGGATCGACGAGGCGTGGCAAATCGAACAGTGGGGCGACGACGCCGAAGCCCGCGCCGCAGAAAAAGACCGTTTTTCCAGTTTCCGGTCGGCGGCGAATTATCATGAACTGGCGAGACGTTAATCTTTTTATTACAATTGGTTAAATACTGATTTCAGGTCCACGGAACTGCCGCGAACCCCCCTGACTGGACCGGTGCAAAAAAGACTAACCCCTTGACCTCGGCAGGAGAATCCGAGCACACTTGCCGATGTTGCGGGGGCCACTCCCCACACCAATATCGCCCGGCCGGCTCAACGGCCGACTATGCTGCTTGTAAGAACGGTGGCTAAATCAGGAAGAGGTAAACATGAAAAAAACGATAATTCTTGGCGCATTGACTGCGGCAGGTCTTGCAGCGGCAGGTGCGGCTTCGGCCGGCACCTTGGACGATGTCAAGGCCCGCGGCAAGCTGAACTGCGGCGTATCGACCGGCCTGGTCGGCTTCGCGGCTCCGGATGCGAACGGCAACTGGCAAGGGTTCGACATCGGGGTATGCCGCGCGGTTGCCGCTGCGGTCCTCGGCGACCCGACGGCCATAGAATTCGTCCCCACAACCGGCAAGACGCGCTTTACCGCGCTGGCATCCGGCGAAGTGGACATGCTGGCCCGGAACACCACCTGGACCTTCACCCGCGACGTTGACCTCAAGTTCGAATTCGTCGGTGTGAACTACTACGACGGCCAGGGCTTCATGGTTCCGAAATCGCTGGGCGTGACCTCGGCCAAGGATCTGGACGGCGCCACCGTCTGCATCCAGACCGGCACCACGACCGAGCTCAACCTGGCGGACTTCTTCCGCTCGAACAACATGAACTACGAGCCGGTTCCGATCGAAACCAACGCCGAAGCGCAGCAGCAGTTCCTGGCCGGTGCCTGCGACACGCTGACCACCGACGCTTCCGGCCTGGCTGCGACCCGTGCTGCCTTCGAGAACCCGCACGATTACGTGATCCTGCCCGAAATCATCTCGAAAGAGCCGCTTGGTCCGCTTGTTCGTCACGGCGACCAGCAGTGGGGCGACATCGTTCGCTGGACCCTGAACGCGCTGATTTCGGCTGAAGAGCTTGGCATCACCTCGGCCAATATCGACGAGCTGGCCAAGGGCACCAACAACCCCGAGATCAACCGCATCCTCGGCACCGAGGGCGATCTTGGCGGCATGTTCGGTCTGGACAAGCAGTGGGCCTACCGTGCCATCAAGGCCGGCGGCAACTACGGCGAACTGTTCGAAAAGAACATCGGCGAGAATACCCCTGTGGGTCTGAGCCGCGGCCTGAACGCACAGTGGCGCGATGGCGGGCTGATCTACTCGCCGCCGTTCCGGTAAGAGAAAGGTTCGAGGGCGCGGGAACTCCGCGCCCTCGGCATATCCGGACAACGGAACGCCCCAGAATAACGGCCCTGCGCGGGCAACGGGAACAACAGGGCGTCCTGTCCGGGACCGACAAGACCAAAGTGCATCGCACGAACGCGGCGTGCCAAGCGCCCGGATCCACAGGGAACCAATCAAATGACAACTACCTCGGAAACACCGAATGGCTCTTTTCGCCTTTCGATGCTCTTGTATGATACGCGCTATCGCGCAACCACGATCCAGATCATTGCGCTGTTCGCCTTCATGTTCGGTGTCGCCTGGCTGGTAAACAACGTTATCCAGAATCTGGCCGCCTCGGGGAAGACGTTCGATTTCGGCTTTCTCTGGGAACCGTCCGGTTATGACATCAACCAGCAACTGATCGAATACAATTCCCGCTCGCCGCATATCCGCGCGGCGGTCGTCGGGCTGCTGAACACGCTGCTGGTGGCCGGCATGGGGTGCGTCACCGCGACGATCATCGGGCTGTTCATCGGGATATTGCGGCTTTCGAAGAACTGGATCATCTCGCGCCTGGCGGCTTTCTATGTGGAAGGGCTGCGCAATGTGCCGGTGCTGCTGTGGATCGTGATGACAATGGCCATTGCCATTCACTTCTTCCCCGCGCCGCGCGAATTCCGCGGCGAAAATCCGGCGGCCACGATGAAGCTGTTCGACAGCATCGCCGTTACCAACCGGGGCGTCTACATTCCCAAGGCGGTGTTTTCCGATGGTTTCGGTTACATGCCGGTGTTTGGCGGCTCCTTTCACGTCAACCTTGATGCCGTGGCGATCCTGGTGGTTCTGGCCATCTCCCTTTACATCAGCCATCTGATCAGGAAGCGGGCCGACCGTATTCAGGAGGAAACCGGCGACAGGCCCACCGTGTGGTATCTGCGCCTTGCCGTTGTCCTTTTGCCGTTTCTGGCGGTGCTGTGGCTGCTGGGATTTCACCTTGAATACCCGCAGTTCAAGGGCTTCGGTTTCAAGGGCGGCATTCACATGCGCAATTCGCTGCTGGCGCTCTGGCTGGCGTTGTCGCTTTATACCAGCGCGTTCATCGCCGAAATCGTGCGCAGCGGCATCATGGCGGTGTCCAAGGGGCAGAGCGAGGCCGCGGCCGCGCTTGGCCTGCGTCAGGGCAAGATCATGCGCCTTGTGATCCTGCCGCAGGCGCTGCGGGTGATCGTGCCGCCGCTGATCTCGCAATACCTGAACCTTACCAAGAACTCGTCGCTGGCGATTGCCGTGGGATACATGGACATCACCGGCACGCTGGGCGGCATCACGCTGAACCAGACCGGCCGCGAGATGGAATCGATCCTGCTGCTGATGCTGTGTTACCTGCTGATCTCGCTTGCGATTTCGGCTGTGATGAACTTCTACAACGAACGCACCAAACTGCAGGAGCGCTGACATGACGACACATGAACCCATTGCGTATGTCCGCGAAAAGATGGCAGAGCAGAAAGCGCCGCCGCCGACCAGCGTCGGCATCCTCGGCTGGATACGGGCGAACCTGTTTCCCGACCTGGTTTCCGGTATCCTGACCGTGGTTGCGCTTTTCATCGTCTATTCGCTGGTTTCGGGACTCCTGCCCTGGCTGCTGCACGGGGTGTGGAACGCCAGTTCTCTGGACGAATGCCGCAAGATCATTGCCGAAAGATACGGCGAGGGCGCTTCGGGGGCCTGCTGGGCGGTGATCCACGAACGCTTCTGGCAGCTGATGTACGGGTTTTACCCAAGCCATCTCTACTGGCGCCCGAACCTGGCCTTCGTGCTCTTGCTACTGGGGATTGCGCCGGTGCTGTTCGACAACCTGCCGCGAAAGATGCTGCTGATCACGATCGCCGTGCCCTTTGTCGGGCCGTGGTTGCTGTGGGGCGGGTCCGTCTGGGTGCCGATCATGGTGTTCCTGGGGTTCGTGATCGGGATCATGGTGAACCGGTTCGTCGGCCGGATGTCGGGGGCGCTTGTCGGGATCATCGTCGGCGTTCTTGCCGCGGTCGTGTGGTGGCTGTTCCTGTCCGGGCCTGCCGCCGATCTTGTCCAGTCCATCATTCCGCTGTCCATCGAGCCGGTGGCCAGCCGGAATTTCGGCGGCTTCATGCTGGCCATCACCCTGGGGATAACGGGCATCGCCATGTCGTTTCCCCTGGGCATCTTTCTGGCGCTGGGGCGGCAATCGAACCTGGTGATCCTCAAGACCATGTCGGTGGGCTTCATCGAGTTCATTCGCGGCGTTCCGCTGATCACGCTGCTGTTCGTGGCCTCGGTGCTTCTGAACTATTTCCTGCCCAAGGGAACCGAGTTCGACATCATCCTGCGGGTGATGATCATGATCACGATCTTCTCCGCCGCCTACATGGCCGAGGCCATTCGCGGCGGGCTGGCGGCGCTTCCCAAGGGGCAGTATGAAGCTGCCGATGCGCTGGGGCTGGACTACTGGCAGGCGCAACGGCTGATCATCATGCCGCAGGCGCTGAAGATCGCCATCCCGAGCATCGTTTCGATCTTCATCGGCCTGTTCAAGGACACCACGCTGGTATCGATCATCGGGCTTTCCGATCCGATCGGCTGGGTGAAACTGATCCAGGCGAACGCAGAGTGGAACGGCATCGTGTGGGAGCTTTACGGCTTCGTCGCGTTCGTCTTCTTCCTCTTCTGTTTCTCCATGGGCCGCTATTCCATGTATCTGGAGCGCAAGCTTCAGACCGGACACTAAGAAAAATCAGGGAGTTTCAACGAAATGGCTGAACCAGCAACCGCCCGCGAGATCGACCGAAGCCAGATGACCATCTCTGACGAGGTGGCGATCGAGATCACGGGGATGAACAAGTGGTATGGGGCGTTCCATGTCCTGCGTGACATCAACCTCACCGTATACCGCGGCGAACGGATCGTGATCTGCGGGCCCTCGGGGTCGGGGAAATCGACGCTGATCCGCTGTATCAACCGCCTGGAAGAACACCAGGAAGGCAAGATCATCGTCGATGGAACCGAACTTTCCTCGGATCTGAAGAACATCGACAAGATCCGCTCGGAGGTGGGCATGTGCTTTCAGCACTTCAACCTGTTTCCGCACCTGACCATCATGGAAAACTGCACGCTGGCCCCGATCTGGGTGCGCAAGACGCCGCGCAAGGAGGCCGAGGAAGTGGCGATGCACTATCTGGAAAAGGTGAAGATCCCGGATCAGGCCAACAAGTATCCCGGCCAGCTTTCGGGCGGTCAGCAACAGCGGGTGGCCATTGCCCGCTCGCTGTGCATGAAGCCGCGGATCATGCTGTTCGACGAACCGACCTCGGCGCTCGACCCGGAAATGATCAAGGAGGTGCTCGACACCATGATCGAACTGGCCGAGGAAGGCATGACCATGCTGTGCGTCACCCACGAGATGGGCTTTGCCCAGGCGGTCGCGAACCGGGTGATCTTCATGGACCAGGGACAGATCGTGGAACAGAACGAACCGAAGGAGTTCTTCAACAATCCCCAGTCGGATCGCACCAAGCTGTTCCTCAGTCAGATTCTCGGCCACTGAGCGGCTCGGCAGGGTCGAAAACCGATCAGGGCGCCGGTCTCCTCCGGCGCCTTTTTCATGTGCCCTGCGTCAGCCGGTCGGCAAAAGCGCGCCTGCCCAGGGCGACCGCGCCATCCAGGGCGGTGCCCCGGGGCGGCCGGCACAGGGGGCGGTATCGCGCGGCGATGCGGGGCTCGAAAACCGGGCCGAGCCCCCCGAGAAAACAGATCCTCGGCGCGCTGTCGGCGCCCAGCCTTTCGAGAACGCGGTTGATATGGGCGGTGGCATCGTCAAGGATGCGCCCGCCCACCGGGTCGCCGCGTTCGGCCGCGGCCACCACATCCGGTGCAAGCGCGCCGAAATCGCGCGGCAAGGCGCGGCGGGCGAAATGCACCAGACCCGAAGGCGAACCGCCGAAGCGTTCCAGCATCGCGCGCGTCAGCGCACTGCCCTCGATCAGCCCGTCATGGGCGTGCAGCGTCCTTTGCAGCGCCATGCGCCCAAGCTGCGCGCCGCCGGCTTCGTCGCCCAGAACAAATCCCCAGCCGCCGACGTTCTGTTCGATCCCGCCCTTGCGGTTGACGAAGAACGAGCCGGTGCCGGTCAGCACCACGACCCCGTCGTCATCGCCCAGTGCGCCCTGCACCGTGATTTCCCGGTCCGAGGTGACATGCGCGGCCCCGAAGCCAAGCTGCCGGGCAAGGCGGCGGGCCAGGCCGCCCGCCTCGCAGCCGGCCAGCCCGGCAAAGACCGCATCCCGCCCGCGACGTTCGATATCCAGCCCGGCATTGCGATAAAGCGTTTCGATGGTCGCCAGGACATTGTCGCGCGCGCCTTCGAAATCCGTTGCCAGGTTGGCCGAACCGCCCAGGGCCGCGGCCAGTTCCGTTCCGCTTGCATCGCACAGCCGCGCCCGGCATTTGGTGCCGCCGCCATCAAGTGCGACAAGGTATGAATCGCCCGTAGCCATGCCCTGCCTATAAGGCACTGTGCGGGCACGAGAAAGCACCTTCGAAACCCTTTTTCACGGTTTTTCGCCGGGCGCGTGCCGACGGCCTGCCCGCGCCGGGTCGTGCCCGGTTCACAGCAGGTCGCGCGGTATCACGAAATCGACCAGGGTGCCGCTATGCCAAGCGGCCTCGGGCCAGTTCGCGGCGGCAAGATCGATGATCGCCGTCGCCCCGGTGGGGCAGCCGGAAATCCGCGGGTCGTCGGGGGTGTTGCGGACAAGGTTGCCGGCCATGATCGCGATACCCGGATTGTGCGCGATCAACATCACCACCGGCGCGTCGGCCCGGGCCAGAACGGCCAGCATCGTCTCCGGATCGGCCAGGTAGAGCGCCGGCAGAACCTCCAGCGTTGTGCCCGGAGCGCCGGCAGGGGCGGGCAGCTGGGCGGCAATGCCCTGCCAGGTCTGCTGCGCGCGCAACGCGCTGGAGCAAAACGTCTGTGCCGGGACAATCCGGCGGCCCGCCAGCCAGCGCCCCAGTGCCTCGGCCGATGCCTGCCCGCGCCGGTTGAGCGGGCGTTCGTGGTCGTCCAGGCCGGGGGCGCTCCAGCTTGACTTGGCATGGCGGGTCAGGATCAGGCGCAGGGTCATCGCGTTTTTCGGGCTTTGCGGTTGCAGGCGGGCTGTTCACCGGGTCTGCCACATGTGCGCCGCCCCAGGCAAGCGCGGCCAGGCCCGGGCAATGCCGTGCTGCCGGCCCCGAAGCGGGCTTATTCGCGGTGAAAGGGCAGGGCCAGGCTCCAGCCCAGTTTCGAGGGCGCGTCGTCCTGCCACTTCAGGCCGATGGTCATTGCCTCTTCGCCGCCTTTCGGGCGCGCGTTGTAGGTGCGAAACAGCCGGTCCCAGATGCTCAGCGCAAAGCCGTAGTTGCTGTCATGTTCCTCGCGGCGGGTGGAATGGTGGATGCGGTGCATGTCCGGGGTCACGAGGAACGCGCGCAGGAAACGGTCCAGCCAGCCGGGCAGTGCCATGTTGGCATGGTTGAACATCGCGGTTCCGTTCAGGATGACCTCGAAGGCGACCATTGCCCAGGCCGCCGGCCCCAGCACATAGACAAGGCCGATCTTGACCAGCATCGAAAAAAGGATTTCCAGCGGATGGAACCGGATGGCCGTCGAAACGTCGATGTCGCGGTCGGCGTGATGCACCCGGTGCAGGCGCCACAGCAGCGGCACCTTGTGCGTGACCAGGTGCTGAAACCAGATCGCGAAGTCGAAAAACAGGATCGCCAGGGCGCCTTCCGCGACCGGGTTCCAGTTCACCGCGTTCAGCAGGCCATAGCCCTGTGCCGCCGCATCCAGCGCCGCGCCCACGGCCAGCGCCGGCAGGCCGATGGCCAGCGCCCTGAGCGCGAGCGTATCGACAAGCGTGATCGCCCAGTTCGTTATCCATCGGCGCAAGCGCGGCTGGGTTCGCCGCCGCCTGGGCGCCAGCGATTCGATCGTTGCGAACAGGGCGAACAGCCCGAGAAAGGCGCCAAGGCGTATCGTGGTCTCGTTGAGCATTCGCAACAGTTATGGTCGCGCGTCATGGATGCCAAGGCGGTGCGCCAACTTGCCCCTGCCCCCCGTGGCCCGCCCCCCGCCGGCGGCCTGCCCCCGGCGCCTGGCGTCCGGCACCCGGCGCGGCGTTCAGGGGCGAATCAGCGATCCCGCGCCATGTTCGGTAAAAAGTTCGAGCAGACAGGCGTTCGGCGCCCGCCCGTCCAGGATGACCGCGGCGCGCGCCCCGCCCTTCAGCGCCTCCAGTGCCGTCTGCGTCTTGGGGATCATGCCGCCGCCGATGGTGCCCGATGCGATCAGATCGCGGATCTGCGCCGCGTTCAGTTCGGTCAGGACGGCGCCATCGGGGCCCTTTACCCCGGCCACATCCGTCAGCAGCAGCAAACGGTCCGCCCTGAGGGCTGCGGCAATGGCTCCGGCTGCCGTGTCGCCGTTGATGTTGTAGGTTTCTCCATCCGATCCGCCGCCGATGGGGGCGATGACCGGGATGTTGCCGGCGCTGGCCAGATCGCGCAGCAGGGTCGGGTTTACCTCTGCCGGGGCGCCGACAAGGCCCAGCTCGGGATCCTCCGGGGTGCAGATCAACAGGTTTGCATCCTTGCCCGACAGGCCGATCGCCCGGCCGCCCTGCGCGTTGATTGCCTGCACGATGCGCTTGTTGACCCGGCCCGAAAGGACCATTTCGACGACTTCCATCGTTTCGGCGTCGGTCACGCGCTTGCCGTTGCGAAACCGCGCGCTGATGTCCAGGCGCTCCAGCATCCGGTTGATCATCGGGCCGCCGCCATGCACGACGACCGGATTGACCCCGACCTGCTGCATCAGCACCACGTCGCGGGCGAACCCTTCCATGGCGCTGTCGCTGCCCATGGCGTGTCCGCCCAGCTTGATGACCACGGTTGCCCCGTCGTAGCGTTGCAGGTAGGGCAGCGCTTCGGACAGGGTCCGGGCGGTGGCGATCCAGTCGCGGTTCATGGTGTTCCGGTTTTTCATGGCCTTGCCTTTCCGGCCCCTGATAAAGGCTGCGTGGCGCTCTGCCAAGGGGCGCAGAGCGCAGGCACGCGCCTTGCGCTCGCCCGGGTGGCGGGTAATCATGCGCAGGGCGAATGGCGCCGCGCAAAGGGGGGGAGATGGGCAAGCCAAACCAGGGCAGAAGGACCTTGCTGCTGACAGGGGCCAGCCGCGGGATCGGCCATGCAACGGTGCAGCGCTTTGCCGATCGCGGCTGGCGGGTGATCACATGCGCACGGCATGCCTTCCCCGAAGCCTGCCCATGGGAAGCGGGGCTGCATGATCACATCCAGGTCGATCTCTGCGACCAGGAGGCGACCGTGGCCGCGCTTCCGCGTATCCGTGAACGTCTTGGCGGGCGGCTGGATGCGCTGGTCAACAACGCCGGGATTTCGCCGAAAACCCCCGAGGGCGGGCGGCTCAATACCATCGAGACCGATCTGGCGACATGGGAACAGGTGTTTCAGGTCAATTTCTTCGCCTGCGTCATTCTTGCGCGCGGGCTGATCGACGAACTTGCCGCCGCGCGCGGGGCGGTTGTCAATGTCACGTCCATCGCCGGGGCCAAGGTGCACCCCTTTGCCGGGGCCGCCTATGCCACATCGAAAGCGGCCCTTGGCGCGCTCACCCGCGAAATGGCCTTTGATTTCGGCCCGCTCGGGGTGCGCGTCAATGCCATTGCCCCGGGCGAGGTGGAAACGGACATCCTCAGCCCCGGCAGCCGGAAGATCGCCGAGAAACTGCCGCTCCAGCGCCTCGGCCGCCCCGAGGAAGTGGCCGAAGCGGTGTATTTCCTGTGCTCCGGGCGCGCCTCCTACATTTCGGGCGCCGAGATCGAGGTGAACGGCGCCCAGCACGTCTGAGGGCTTACTCCAGCATGGCGATGACGGCGCGCAGGGTGGGGATGCCCTCGCCCTTTGCGGCCGAACTCAGCACGATTTCCGGAAAGGCGGCCGGATGGCGCGCCAGGGCCGAGCGAACCTGCGTCAGCACCTTGTGCCGGTCTGCCGGGCCGATCTTGTCCGCCTTGGTCAGAACGCACTGGAAGGTCACCGCCGCGCGATCCAGGAGCGACAGGATTTCCTCATCCACCGGCTTGATGCCGTGGCGCGCGTCGATCAGCACGAACGCCCGACGCAGGGATGCCCGCCCGGCCAGGTAGGCGCGCAGCAGCCGCTGCCAGGTCTGCACGGCCCTGGGCGGCGCATTGGCGTATCCATAGCCCGGCAGGTCCACAAGATAGTGGCTGTCGGACTGGGTGAAGAAGTTTATCTCCTGGGTGCGGCCCGGGGTGTTGGAGGCCCGCGCCAGCCCCTTGTGGCCGGTCAAGGCATTGATCAGGCTGGATTTCCCGACGTTCGAACGCCCGGCGAAACAGACTTCGATGCGCGTTGCGGGGGGAAGGCCGTCCATCGCCACCACGCCCTTGACGAAGGCGCTTGGCCGGGCAAACAGAAGGCGACCGCTTTCGATCGCCTCCGCGGGAGGGGCCGATATGGGAAAGGGCAGGCTTATGGCAGGACCTCGGCCGTGTCGCCGCGCGCGATGCGACCGCCCTTCTCGACAACCGCATAGACCCCGAAATCCGTGTGCCCCCAGCCTGCGCGCAGCACGTCCAGCATGTCGGTGTCGCGCCGCCCGGTGGTCACGTCCACCGAGGTTGCCTGGCAGCGACCGATCCGTTCGCGCACCGTCAGCACCGCCTCGCCGATCTTCACGCGCC
>JALSRF010000310.1 GCA_026984895.1 Paracoccaceae bacterium | reverse complement strand
CAGGTGGTAGGAACAGACGTTCATCGGGTTCCAGCACGGCATCTGCGCACGCGTCCAGGCGGCGACATCGGTGATCATCCGCAAGCTGGGCTCGGGCGGGCAGATGTAGGTGCCGCGGGAAAGATATTCCTTGATGATGTCGTTTTGCACCGTGCCCTGGAGCGCGGAAATGTCGGCGCCCTGTTCCTCGGCCAGGGCGACATAGAGCGCCAGCAGCCAGGGGGCGGTGGCGTTGATCGTCATCGAGGTGTTCATCCGCTCCAGCGGAATGGCATCGAACAGCGCGCGCATGTCGCCCAGGTGGCAGATCGGCACGCCGACCTTGCCGACCTCGCCGCGGGCCAGGTCGTGGTCGCTGTCGTGGCCGGTCTGGGTGGGCAGGTCGAAGGCCACCGAAAGCCCGGTCTGCCCGCGCGCAAGATTGGCGCGATAAAGCGCGTTCGACGCGGCGGCGGTGGAATGTCCCGCATAGGTGCGAAACAACCAGGGGCGGTCTTTGGCGGGGCGGGAGGTCATGGCGGGCGGCCCTTGTCGCGCAAGAAAATTTCAGATGTGCCGCGAACGGCGCAACAAGGTAATAAACACGTTTTCTGCGCTGCGGCAAGAGCCCCCGGCCGGTTCCGGGCTCGCCCCCCCGCCGGCGGGTTCCGGGCTTGGCGATGTGCCGGCGGGATTTACCCGCGGGCGAATCCCTGTCAGTCTTCAGCGGATGACTGAGACGGTCCAAATCCCGCTGTGGCTTCTTGTCCTGATCCTGGCCTTTGCGGCCGTCACGGCGCTGTCGCATCTGCTCCTGCCCTCGGTGCGCTGGTTCTTTCGTCGCCGCATGGAGCGGGTCGTGGCCCGGCTCAACCGGCGGCTCGAACGCCCGATCCAGCCGTTCAAGCTGTTGCGCCGCCACGACATGATCCAGCGCCTGATCTACGATCAGAAGGTGATCGAGGCGGTGGCCGAACATGCCCGCGAAACCGGCGTGCCCGAAGAGGTCGCCTTTCAGGAAGCGACCAGATATGCGCGCGAAATCGTGCCGTCGTTTTCGGCCACCGCCTATTTCGGCATCGCCATCCGGCTGGCGCGGGCGATCAGCCGGGCGTTCTACCGGGTGCGGCTGGGCTATTTCGACGAAGAAGCGCTGCGCCGTATCAGCCCGGATGCGACCATCGTTTTCATCATGAACCACCGCTCGAACATGGACTATGTGCTGGTGACCTACCTTGCCGCCGACCGTTCGGCGCTCTCCTATGCCGTTGGAGAATGGGCGCGCGTCTGGCCGCTGTCGCGCCTGATCAAGGCGATGGGGGCCTATTTCATCCGCCGCCGCTCTCGCAATGCGCTGTATCGGCGGGTTCTGGCGCGCTACGTGCAGATGGCAACGGCCGCGGGCGTGGCGCAGGCGGTGTTCCCCGAGGGCGGGCTCAGCCTGGATGGGCGCGTCGGCGAACCCAAGCTCGGGTTGCTGAGCTACATCGTGTCGGACTTCGTCCCCGGCAAGAGCCGCGATGTCGCCTTCGTGCCGGTGGGGCTGAACTACGACCGGGTGCTTGAGGATCGGGTGCTGATTGCCGCCGGTCGCTCGGGCAGGCGGCGGTTCAGGTTTCGCTGGTCGGCGGCGGCGCGCTATTTCGTCAAGCACCTCTATCAGCGCCTGACCGGGCGGTTCCTGCGCTATGGGTATGCGGCCGTCAGTTTCGGCGCGCCGGTTTCGCTGGAACGGTTTTCGCGCCTGTGCGACGGCGATCTGACCGCGGCCATCGGCCGGGAACTGATGGCGCGCATTCGCGACATGGTGCCGGTTCTGCCGGTTCCCTTGCTGGCCGACTGCCTGCTGCGGGCGGACCGGGCGATGAGTCGGGCGCAGGTGATAGAGAGCGTGTGCGGCCGGGTGAGCGAGATGCTGGAAAGCGGCGCCCATGTGCGCCCTGCGGGCGAGACCCCGGAAAAGGAGGTGGAAGTGGCCATCAACCACCTGCTGATGCGCCGCATGATCAGCGAAACCGCCGCCGGGATCCGTGTGGTGGACAGCGAACGCGCGCTGCTGGAATACTATGCCGCATCCGTGGAGCATTTCCATGAGAACGGCCCGCCCGAGCGCCGCACTGGCGCAAAAGCGCAGGCGCAAGAGGCCCCGCTTGACAGCGGGCGCAACTGACAACAGGCGCAACTGACAGCGGGCGCAACTGACAACAGGCGCATCGGCGCGGTCATAAAATTTCAAATTGCGCCTGTCTCTTGTTGCAAAGTTTCCCGACCAGCGGTAATTCAACCGGGAAAACCGCCGCGATTCTGCAATGCGGCATCAGATGGAGCCATGCCCCGTGAGTGCTGTCGACGATACCGTTGTGGCGTATAGCGCGCCTGAAAAGGAGCTTTACGCCATGGGCGAGGTGCCGCCCCTGGGGTTCGTCCCCAAAAGGATGCACGCCTGGGTCATCCGGCGCGAGCGCCACGGCGAACCCGAAAGCTCGATGCTGCCCGAAGTGGTCGATGTTCCCGAGATCGGCAGCCACGAGGTGCTGGTGATGGTGATGGCCGCCGGGGTCAACTACAATGGCGTCTGGGCGGCTCTGGGCACGCCGATCTCGGTTTTCGACGTGCACAAGGCGCCGTATCACATTGCCGGTTCGGATGCCGCCGGCATCGTCTGGGCGGTGGGCGACAAGGTGAAGCGCTGGAAGGTCGGCGACGAGGTTGTCGTCCATTGCAACCAGGACGATGGCGACGACGAGGAATGCAACGGCGGCGACCCGATGTTTTCGCCCAGCCAGCGGATCTGGGGCTATGAAACCCCGGACGGTTCCTTTGCCCAGTTCACGCGGGTGCAGGCCCAGCAGTTGATGGAGCGCCCGCGGCATCTGACCTGGGAGGAAAGCGCCTGTTATACCCTGACGCTTGCCACCGCCTACCGGATGCTGTTCGGTCATCACCCGCACGAATTGAAACCGGGGCAGAACGTGCTGGTCTGGGGCGCGTCGGGGGGGCTCGGCTCGTTTGCGATCCAGTTGATCAACACCGCCGGGGCGAATGCGATCGGGGTGATCTCGGACGAAAGCAAGCGCGAATTCGTGATGGGCCTCGGGGCGAAAGGGGTCATCAATCGAACGGAATTCGACTGCTGGGGGCAGTTGCCGAAGGTGAACACGCCCGACTATGGCACCTGGTTTGCCGAGGTGCGCAAGTTCGGGAAGGCGATCTGGGCGATTACCGGCAAGGGCGTGAATGTGGACATGGTCTTCGAACACCCCGGCGAGGCCACCTTTCCGGTTTCGACCTTTGTCGTGAAAAAGGGGGGCATGGTGGTGATCTGCGCCGGCACCTCGGGCTACAATCTGACCATGGACGCGCGCTATGTCTGGATGCACCAGAAACGCATCCAGGGCAGCCATTTCGCGCATCTCAAGCAGGCGGCAGCGGCCAACAGGCTGATGGTGGCGCGGCGGATCGATCCCTGCATGAGCGAAGTGTTCCCGTGGGAGGAAATCCCGCGCGCGCACATGATGATGCGCACGAACCAGCACAAGCCGGGCAACATGGCGGTTCTGGTCCAGGCGCCGCGCACCGGGCTGCGCAGCCTTGACGACGTGGTGTTCGGCAACGGGTGAGATCGATTCGGAAATACACCGTTTCCAATTTGGAAACAGTTCCGGTTATACTGCCATATTGTCCGCATCGGCGGGGTTATCAGTCGGTTAATTCCGGCCCTCTCCCCAGAATTGGGGAGTATAAATTCGTGAATTTAGGAAAAAATCGTTACATGCTAAGGTTGTGTTTACCAACTGTTAACCAATCTTAAGAGAGACTGACATGGCAAATGACTGGATAGTGGATGTGCTCTCGGACCTGAAGAAATTCGCGGCGGAAAACGGGCTTGTCGGGCTGGCCGGTCAACTGGATGAAGCGGTCTTGATCGCAGCGTGCGAGATTTCGTCCTGCGAGGCGAAAGGCCAGGAACTGGCAGGTTGGGAAGTTGGACGCACTGGAAAGACTGATCGAAGGATTGCAGCGCGCTGAGAATGTCGAGGGACTTCAGGCGTCAACCGAACAGCTTCGCGACCACTTTGCGGTGCGCCATGTAATATACCATTGGGTCAACAGCCGGGGCGAGCGGTTCGGCGCCGGCACCTACAGTTCGCAATGGGTCGATCGCTATCTGGAGCGTGACTACCTGCGGCTCGATCCGGTGATTTTCGGATGTTTCCAGAGGTTTACGCCGGTAAACTGGAAAGAGCTCGACTGGTCGTCGAAGGCCGCGCGCGCGTTTTTCAAGGATGCGACAGAACACGGCGTCGGCAACCAGGGCTATACCATTCCGCTGCGCGGGCCCAAGGGGCAGTTCGCGCTCTTTACCGCCAATGACTCCTGCGATGACGAGCAATGGGAGGCATTCATTTCCAGCAACGCGCGCGACCTGATGATACTGGCCCATGAGTTCAACAAGAAGGCGCTGGAATTCGAAACCGGCGCCGACGGCGCCCCGGCCCCAAGCCTTTCGCCGCGCGAACTGAGCGCGATGACCTATCTTGCAAAGGGTTTCAGCCGCGCACAGGCGGCAAACGAGTTGCAGATTTCCGAACACACGCTTCGCGTCTATATCGAGGCCGCGCGCCACAAGCTGGGCGCGCTGAATACTACCCATGCGGTAGCGCGCGCGCTGGCCAGCGGGCTCATCGTCGTGTGATCGCGCGGGCGCGCCGGGGCCACGGGCGGGGTGCTAGGTCTCCGGTAAGGATTGGTTCCTAGCCTTTCGGGGAAATCCAACCGAACGGAGCCACCCCCGATGCTGCGATACGTCTACGGGAGCGATCTTGCCCGCTATCCGCTATTGCGTCAGACCATGTTTCGCGACCGCGCAACCCAGTTCGTCCATCGCCTGAAGTGGGATCTGCCGCTTACGCCGGCGGGCGAGGAACGCGACGAATATGACGCGCTGAACCCGCTTTACCTGATCTGGCAGGGACCGGACGGGCGCCACGGGGGCTCCATGCGTTTCCTGCCGACGATCGGGCGCAACATGGTGCAGGATCACTTTTCGCACCTGACCGGGGGCGTGCGCATCGAAAGCCCGCTGATCTGGGAATGCACCCGTTTCTGCCTTGCCCCCGATGCCGGCCGGCAGGTCTCGGCCGCGCTGGTGCTTGGCGCGGGCGAGATCATGCAGCATTTCCATCTGTCCCATTTCGTCGGGGTCTTCGACCGGCGCATGGAGCGCATCTACCGCCTGTTCGGGCTGGAACCCGAACTGATCGGGGCCTCCGGCGACGGGGCGGATCGGATAGGTGTTGGCCTGTGGGAAATGCAGGACGAAGCCTGGCCGAGGATCCTGAAGCGCGTGGGCATTTCGCGCGCCACCTCGCGCCAGTGGCTGCGCGCATCGCTCTGGCCCCGGACCATTCGCGAAAGCAAGAGCGCCTGAACGGCGCAGGCGCGCGCGCCCCCTTCCGGGCGTCTGGCGCGCGCGCGGGGGGCGAAACCTGGGCGAAACCTGCTGGTGCCGCCTGCGCCGCGAAGATAGGCTGGCGGCATGGAAGTGCCGGTTTTCCAGTTCTCAGACGATCAGGCCGAGGCGTTTGAGCGCGTCAGCGCGCTTTTGCGCGGCGCCGGGGTGCACCTCGAAGACGGCACGACGGCCCCCCCACCGGGCGACAACGCGCGCCGGGGCGAAGGCGACGGCATGCTTGCCATCGTCGGGCGCGCCGGCTCGGGCAAGACGATGCTGCTTTCCCGGCTCTGCAAGGCCATGGAGGCGTGCGGGGTTGACGTGATCTCTGGCGACTACGAGCGCCGCCGCAAGGACCGCCGCACCCTTGCCGTTCTGGCGCCGACCAACAAGGCCGCAAGTGTCCTGCGGCGCCAGGGCGTGCCGGCAACCACGATCCACAGGATCCTCTACTCACCGGTCTACGATCCCCAGTACGAAAGGGTTGCCGAGTGGCTAGTGGCTGACGGCAAGGGCGAGCGCCCGTCGGTCGAAGGGCTGTCCGAGGCGGCGCTTCAGCGGGCGCTCACGTTTTATCGACACATGCGTTCGATCCCGGGCGCGCTGGCCGCCGCAGGCCTGCGGGGTTCGGATTTCATAACCGGATGGAAGCGGCGCGAAGACCCGCTGGACATCGGCTTCGTGGACGAGAGTTCCATGCTGGACGAACGCCAGTTCGACGACCTGCGGGAAATCTTTCCCACCCTGGTCCTGTTCGGCGACCCGGCGCAACTTGCCCCGGTCAATCAGTCCGGCGGCATGGTATTTGACACGCTGGCCGCGCCGCAGGTTCTGACCCTTGAGCGCATTCACCGGCAGGCGCAGGACAATCCGATTCTGGATCTGGCGCACGCGCTGGCGGACGCGCGCCTGGGTTTTGCGGATTTCGAGGCCATGATCGCCGAGGCCGCCGGCAGGGACGCGCGCGTGGTGGTGGCGCCGCGCATGGATGCAACGATGATGGCGCGTTCGCCTGCCCTGGTCTGGCGCAATGTCACCCGGATCCGGCTGATCCAGGCGTTTCGCGCCGCCTATCAGGCGCCGGCGGATGCGCTCTTGCCCGGAGAACCCCTGATCTGCGACGGGATCGAGCTTCCGCTCAAGCATCGCAAGCGGCGGATCGATCTGGAGGCGCGCGGCCTGATCAAGGGCGCACAGGTGATCTACCTGGGGGCAGGGCAGAAGCCCGGGTTTTCGCGCCTGCATGTCATCGGCGCCGAGGACCCGCAGGTGAGTGCCGCCTCCATCATCAAGATCGAGAGCCCCGGAGAGGAAGAGCCGTTCATTCCCTATGCGGCACGCATGGGGGCGGCTTTCCTGCACGGCGCGGCGGTGACCATTCACAAGGCGCAGGGCTCGCAGTGGGAGGCGGTGCAGGTCTTTGCGCCCGACCTGTGGGCCGCCAGCCGTGCCGGGCGCATGGAGGCAGGCGTCGCGCTGTGGAAGCGCCTGGCCTATGTGGCCATCACGCGGGCGGAAAAAAGGCTGTTCTGGGTGACGCGCAACCGCCTTGCGCGCCCGCGCGAACCGCTGTCGGCGTCCGACCTGAACGCCCCGCCGGCTCCCTTCGCCCTGACAGGCGAGGGCCCCGGCCATGAAACGTGACGGAGCCGGCAGCGGCGGAAGCGGCGGCAGCGGCAGCGGCGAAAGCGGCGGCGGTGGTGGTGGCGGCGTGGTGACGGCGGCAAGGCAGGTCAACGCATTGCATCCCGGAGTCTGTCGCACATGGTTGGCTCACATGGCGGGCGCCGGCGCGGCAGATGACAGAGGCCCGGCGCTGGCGCGAAAGGGCGCGGGCCTGCACCGCTTGGACGGGCCGGGCAAGGCGGCTGCGATCGGGCGCGACAGACCCTAGCGCTGTTTCAGCCGCGCGAAGATCACCGAGGCTCCCCATCCGGCCACAATGGCGATGAACAGCGAGAACAGGCCGTAGATCAACGGTCGTTCGTGGGCCAGCGTATAGAGAAACTTCTCAAGCCCGACCTTGCGCACGTCGATGGAGGTTCGGAACTCGTCAACCACGCGCCCGCCGCGGGTCAGAAGGATCCGCGTCGTGTAGCGCCCTTCGGTAAGCGCCGAGGGCAGGGCAACGGAGGTATCGAACAGGGTTTCCTGCGACAAGTTCACGCTGCCGGGCTTGAGCTGATAAAGGCCCGAGCGCGTTCTGATGCGGATCAGCGCCTGGATGAAGGCCTGGGCATCGGCGCCTTCTTCGGGCATCTTCACGTCGCCAATGGCCAGCGGGATCGAAACCTTGTATTTGCGGTCTTCGTCCTTGTCCAGGATGGTCTCGAGCGGGCCGGTCGTGGCCACGGCATAAAATGTCGGCGCGGCGGCGATCTCGACCGCGGCGGTATTGATCCAGATGCCGTAGCGGTGTTCCTTCCGGCGCACCGTGACCGGTTTCTGCGGCCCCGATACGGTCACGATGACCTGAAGCGGCTTGTCCGGGGGCGGCGGTGTGTCGCGCTTCACGGCGCCGAAGATCAGGATTTCCGAGCCGTCGAAATTGGCGGTGATGGAAACGCGGTTTTGCGACATCCCGGCCACCACGGCCTCTTGTGCGCGGGCCGCGGCCGGGACAAGCAGCGCGATGAAGCTCAGCAGGGCAAGCGCACGCCGCATCATTCGCCCCCCCCGCCCAGGGAAAAGGTTTCCAACGGCTCAACCAGCAGATCCAGCCCGAGCTTGCCGACCACGGCAAGCACCAACATCGCCAGAAGAATGCGCAACTGTTCGCCCTTCAGCTTCAGCCCCAGCCGCGTTCCCAGCTGTGCGCCGATCACACCGCCGGCCATCAGCAGCAGCGCAAGGCCGATATCGACGGTGTAGTTCGTGGTGGCATGTGCCAGCGTGGTGAAAGCGGTGACGAAGATGATCTGCAGCAGGGACGTTCCCACCACGACCTTGGTCGGCATGCCCAGGATGTAGATCATCGCCGGCACCATGATGAAGCCGCCGCCAACCCCCATGATCGCGGCCAGAATGCCGACGGCCATGCCCACCAGAAGCGGCGGGATGGCCGAGATATAGAGGCCCGATGTCCGAAACTTCATCTTGAAGGGCAGGGCGTGCACCCAGGTGTGGCGCCGGCGCGTCGCAACGGCGTCTGATCTTCGCGCATGAAGGATGGCCCGCAGGCTTTCGACGAACATCAGCACGCCGACGACAGAGAGGAACGCCACATAGGACAGCTTCACCAGCAGATCGACCTGGCCCAGGGATTTCAGGTAGTTGAACAGCTGGATGCCCAGAAACGCCCCGACAAGCCCGCCCGCAAGCAGCACCAGGCCCATCTTCAGGTCCACGGTCCTGCGCCGCAGATGCGCCAGGACGCCGGAAAAGGAAGAGGCCACGATCTGGTTGGCCTCTGTCGCAACCGCCACCGCCGGCGGGATGCCGATGAAAAACAGCAGCGGCGTCATGAGGAACCCGCCGCCGACCCCGAACATGCCCGAAAGAATCCCCACCAGGCCGCCCAGCCCGACAAGAAGGAAGGCATCCACGGAGATTTCGGCAATGGGCAGGTATATCGGCATCGGTGTCACCTCGTTCATGCGACGTCCGGTGTCATTATATTGAACAGCGCGGCGAAAAAACCGACCCGGCTGCGACAAATCGGAGCGAAACCGTGCGCAACCGGCCACGTTTTTATCATCGGGCCGGCAGCGGGCCGGTGGTGCCACGTCCCGGGCGGGGGCGACGGCGCGCCGAGATCACCGCCGGTCGCCCCGCCTGCCCGGTTTTCCCCGCTTGCCCGGTTCTCCCGGTTTGCCCGTTGGCCCGGTTTCCCGCCTGCCCGCCGGTCGATCGCCTCAGCGTTCCTTGACATAGGGCACGCCCACCGACCTGGGCGGTCTCGCCTTGCCGATGAAGCCGGCGAGGATCAGCACCGTCAGGATGTAGGGCAGGGCCTGGGTGAACTGCACCGGGATGGTGAACAGGCCGAAAACGTCGATGTTCGGATAGAGGTTGGAGATCGCCCCCAGCAGTCCGAACAGCAGCGTTGTCCCCATCGCGTGAACCGGTCTCCAGTTGGCAAAGATCAGGGCTGCCAGCGCGATGTAGCCGCGCCCGGCCGTCATCTCGCGCCCGAAAAAGGCCGATTGCGCCGTGGACAGGTAGGCCCCCGCGATTCCGCACAGAATGCCGGTAATGATCAGCGCGCGAAACCGCATCCCGGCGACCGAGATGCCGGCCGTGTCCACCGAGGCCGGGTTTTCCCCGACCGCGCGCAGCCGCAGCCCGAAGCGCGTGCGATAGAGCACCCACCACACCACCGGCACGATCGCGAAGGCCAGATAGACCAGCGCCGTGTGCCCGGAAATCAGCTCGGAATAGATCGGCCCCACCACCGGCACATCGGCCAGCGCGTCGGCGAACGGCAGCTTGATTTCGGTGAAGCGCGCGCTGCCGGTGAGGGTCGGGGTCTGCCCGCCCTTGTGATACAGTGCGTGGCCCACCACCACCGTCAGCCCCGATGCGAGAAAGTTCAGCGCTACCCCCGAAATGATCTGATCGCCCCGGTAGATGATCGAGGCCACCCCGTGGATCATGGTGAACACCAGCGATGCGGCAACGCCGGCAAGCACGCCAAGCCAGGCCGAGCCGCTTTCGTATGCGACCGCCGCCGCGACGAAGGCGGAAATGAGCATCTTGCCCTCAAGCCCGATGTCAACGATGCCCGCGCGTTCGGAAAACAGCCCGGCAAGGCAGGCCAGCAGCAACACCACCGACAGCCGGATGGCCGAATCGAGCGTCAGCAGAAGCTGGAGATAATCCATCACTGTTCTCCTTTTCGCATCCTGATGAACATGCGCTCAAGCGGGTCGCGGGTCATGTTCACCAGTGCGCCGGTGAAGATTATGATCAGCGCCTGGATGACGAGAACCATCTCGCGGCTGATGCCGGGCATGTCGAACAGCAGTTCGAAGCCGCCCTGGTTCAGCATGCCGAACAGCAGACCCGCCAGCACGATCCCCAGCGGATGGTTGCGCCCCATGAGCGAAACCGCGATGCCCATGAAACCGGCGCCTTCGGAGAAATTCAGAATCAGCCGCTCGGCTTCGCCCATCACCACGTTGATCGCCAGCATGCCGGCGAGCGCCCCCGAAATCAGCATCGCGATGATGGTCACCCGCACCGAGGATATGCCCGCATAGGCGGTGGCGGTTTCCGAATTGCCGAAGGCGCGGATCTGGTAGCCCAGCCGGGTTCTCCAGATCAGAAGCCATACCAGCCAGGCCGCCAGCAGGGCCAGCAGGAAACTGACGTTGGCCGGGGCCGACTTGGAAAACGGAATTCCGAGCGGCGACAGGATTTCGTGGAGCGTCGGCAGGTGCACGGCCTCGCCGAAATTGCGCGTCTCGGCGGCCTGCTGGCCGGGCTTTTTCAGAACCCCGTTCAGCAGGTAGATCGACAGCGCGCCGGCGATGAAATTGAACATGATCGTGGTGATGACGATATGGCTGCCGCGCCTGGCCTGAAGATAGGCCGGT
>JALSRF010000309.1 GCA_026984895.1 Paracoccaceae bacterium | reverse complement strand
GGCCCCGTCTGCCGCCCCCTTCTGTCGGCCCCGACGCCGTGCCGCGTGTGTCGGCCCGCGCGTCGCGCCGAGCAGGCCGCAAACGCGCGACGCGCAGGCAAGCCCGGCGCGCGATCCGACGCCGCGCGCATCCCGGGACGCCAGGGCCATCCGCCAGCCGCTGTTGGCGGTGGCACAGGATTGCGCTTTTCTTTTTTGCTGCGGGCCGTTACCTTCGGCCCGGATCTGACGTTCCAACAAGGGAGAGAACAATGAAAAGAATGCTTTTGGCTTCCGCGGCCCTGGCACTTGTCGCCGGTGCGGCCTCGGCCGAAGAAATCAAGATCGGCGTCATCCTCGGCTTTACCGGGCCGATCGAATCGCTGACGCCGTCGATGGCCGACGGTGCCGAACTGGCGATGAAGGAGGTCAGCGACAGCGGCGAACTGCTGGGCGGTGCGACCGTGACCTCGGTGCGCGCCGACAGCACCTGCATCGACGCCGGCGCCGCAACCGCCGCCGCCGAGCGGCTGATCACCTCGGACGGGGTCAAGGGGATCATGGGCGCCGACTGTTCGGGCGTGACCGGCGCGATCCTGTCCAACGTCGCCGTGCCCAACGGCATCGTGATGATTTCGCCCTCGGCCACCAGCCCGGCCCTGTCCACCGCCGAAGACAACGGGCTGTTCTTCCGCACGGCGCCCTCGGATGCGCGCCAGGGCGTGGTGATGTCGGACATCCTGACCGAAGCCGGCGTCAAGAGCGTCGCGCTGACCTATACCAACAACGACTATGGCAAGGGGCTGGCCGACAGTTTCCAGAAGGCCTTTGAAGCCGCCGGCGGCAAGGTCACGATCGTCGCCGCCCACGAAGACGGCAAGGCCGACTATTCGGCCGAAGTCGGGGCGCTGGCCTCGGCCGGGGGCGATGTGCTGGTGGATGCCGGCTATGTGGATCAGGGCGGTTCCGGCATCGTGCGCGCCGCGCTGGATTCGGGGGCGTTCGACACCTTCTACTTCCCCGACGGCATGACCGGCAGCAAGCTGGAAGAGAACTTCGGCAGCGAAATCGACGGCTCGATGGGCGCCAACCCCGGCACCGACAGCCCGGGCGCCAAGATCTTCGCCGACATGGTCGGCGGCGCCTTCGACGCAACCTCGCCGTTCACGCCGGAAAGCTACGACGCGGCGGCGCTGATCATGCTGGCGATGCAGGCGGCGGGATCGACCGATTCCAACGTCTACAAGGACAAGGTGATGGAGGTCGCCAACGCGCCGGGCGTGCAGATCATGCCGGGCGAACTCGGCAAGGCGCTCAAGCTGCTCAAGGAAGGCAAGGACATCGACTATGTCGGCGCGACCGCGGTCGAGCTGATCGGACCGGGCGAATCCGCGGGCAACTACCGCCAGTATGTGATCAAGGATGGCAAGATCACGACCGTCAAGTATCGCTGACCTGCCGGAGAGAGACAAGGAAGCAGCCGGGTTTTCCCGGCTGTTTCCGTAACTTGCAGGCCGTCCTTCATGTTTGCCGAGGCCCTCGGTGCCAGGGCCGGTGCCGGCACGGCGGGACGGGGCGCAGCAACCCGGGGATAACCTCAGATGATCTTGGTCGAGAACATCCACAAGCATTTTGGCGGCTTTCATGCGGTGGACGGCGCATCGCTGGAGATCGCCGAAGGCTCCATCACCGGGCTCATCGGCCCGAACGGCGCCGGAAAAACCACTCTTTTCAACGTGATCGCAGGCGTTCTTGAACCGACCTCGGGGCGCGTTTTCATGGCCGGAGAGGACATCACCGGCCTGCCGCCGCATGTGCTGTTTCACAAGGGGCTGCTGCGCACCTTCCAGATTGCCCACGAATTTTCCTCGATGACAGTGCGCGAAAACCTGATGATGGTGCCCGGCGGGCAGTCCGGCGAAGCCTTGTGGAATGCCTGGTTCGCCCGCGCCCGCATCGCCCGCGAAGAGCGCGCGCTTGCACGCAAGGCCGACGAGGTGCTGGAGTTCCTGACCATCGACCATCTCGCCGACGAACGCGCCGGCAACCTGTCCGGCGGGCAGAAAAAGCTGCTGGAACTGGGGCGCACGATGATGGTGGACGCGCGCATCGTCTTTCTTGACGAGGTCGGCGCCGGGGTCAACCGCACGCTGCTCAACACCATCGGCGACGCCATTTTGCGCCTGAACAGGGAGCGCGGCTACACCTTCTGCATGATCGAGCACGACATGGATTTCATCGGTCGGCTGTGCGATCCGGTCATTGTCATGGCCGAGGGCAAGGTGCTGGCCCGGGGCACGATCGACCAGATCAAGGCCAACGAACAGGTGATCGAAGCCTATCTGGGCACCGGGCTGAAGAACAAGGTGAGCGCAT
>JALSRF010000308.1 GCA_026984895.1 Paracoccaceae bacterium | reverse complement strand
GGCGGGCTTCGCCATGACCTCGGATGCCGGTGACATCGTCATGCCCTCGCAACAGGGCGCGGCGCGGGCGATGGCTGGGGCGCTGGCCGACGCCGGGCTGTCGCCGACCGATGTGGACTACATCAACGCGCATGGCACCGGCACCGCGGCCAACGACCGGACCGAATGCGCCGCCGTGTCCGAGGTGTTCGGCCCCCACGCCGAGCGGCTGATGATCTCGTCCACCAAGTCGATGCACGGCCATGTCATCGGCGGCACGGGGGCGGTGGAACTTCTGGCCTGCATCATGGCGCTGCGCGACGGGATCGTGGCGCCGACCGTGAACTACCGCGAAGCGGACCCGGAATGCGCGCTGGACGTCGTGCCCAACACCGCCCGCCGGCGCCGGGTGCGCGCGGCGCTGTCCAATGCCTTTGCCTTTGGCGGGCTCAATGCGGTGCTGGCGCTGCGCCGGGTCTGACGCCGTGCCTGCTGAGCGCCGTGCCTGCTGAGCGCCGGGTCCGATCAGTTCTGTTCCAGCGCCGTGTTCGAGGCCTCGACCGCGGCATAGCCCTTGGTGAACCCCTTCAGCGACATGCGCACGCTCACGCGGGTGTCGGGGGTGGCCAGCGGCACGATGGAAATCGTGCCCTCGCTGCCCCGCTTGAAGGCCGCCAGCCCTTCCTCGGTCAGGCCGATGCGCACATAACACCCCTTGCTTGTGCAGAAGCTGAACGGGTAGCGCTTGGACAGGCTGTTGTCGATGGTCATGGTCAGCTGTTCGGTCAACAGGGTTTCCAGAGGCGTTGCAACGGTCGCGCCGGCCACGGCCTGGCCGCCGCCCGAGATGTTGAACACGCTGATTTCGGCGACCGGGTTTCCCTGCTCATCCTGCAGAAGCTGGTAAAGCTGGCACGGGTCCTTCTTGTCCTGGGTGCGCACGCACCGCATCTGCCAGTCGCCGTAGGTTTCGCGTGTATAGGTCTTTCCGACCTCGACGCCATCGACGATATCCTTTCCGGTGGACAGCCCGTCGGCGGTCTGCGCCGAGGCGGCAGCGGCCGCAAGGCCAAGGAAAATCGCGGCTGCCGCCGGCGCGGCCTGGAATACTCGAGTCATCTGATGATCCGTCATGGTGGTGGTGTCTGCCCAGCAGGTAACACATGGCGCGCGCGCTGTCAGACCGGTTTTCGCCAATCCCCTGCCGGGCGGTGGTTTTCTGCCGGTCGCAAGACGCTTCGCGCCCGTTCGCCCCTGCCGGCCCGCTGCCCGCCAGGGCCGCTTCGCGCCCCGGCAAGGGCGAGGGCCGCCACAGGCGCGCGCAACCCGAAGACGGGCAGGGGCAGGCAAAAGGCAAGGGCCGGGAAGACGGGCCGGGAATACGTCAGGAAAACAGGCCCCGGCCGGCCCATCTGCACGAAGCGAAGCGAAACCGGGCCAGAGAAAGAGAATGGCGAAAGAAAAAGCCGAAAGAGAAAAGAAAAAGAGCCCGGCGGGCTCTTTTTCGGCAATGCGCTCCCTATCGGACTGGCCGATTTATGCAGCGAAAACTATGACGTTTGGTCGCAGGGGTCAACCGGGCTTGTGGCCGTGTCGGGGGTTTTCCCGAAAAAAATGCCGCGCCAATCAGGGCGCGGCCAGTCCAACAGGGAGGAAGTCCACCCGGGGCCGGTCGAATTCGGCCGCCGGGCTGGCAGCACACTGGCACTCAAACGTTAATTTTGTATTGTTTCGGCGCACGGTGCAGTTTTTTCAGGAGTAGGAAACGTGGGTGATTCGATTTTTGTGGGCGGCGGCGGCGACGGTTACGCGACTCCGCAGCAGCTTGTGCTGAAATACGCCAACCGCCACGGGTTGATCGCGGGGGCCACGGGCACCGGCAAGACGGTGACGCTGCAAATCCTTGCCGAAGGGCTGTCGAATGCGGGCGTGCCGGTGTTCCTGTCGGACGTGAAGGGCGATCTTGCCGGGCTGTCCCGGCCCGGCTCCAGCGCCTTCAAGCTGCACGACGCCTTCATGAAACGCGCCGCCACGATCGGCCTTGACGACTATGCCTACCAGGACTTCCCGGTGCTGTTCTGGGACCTGTTCGCCCGCGCGGGTCATCCGATTCGCACCACCGTCGCCGAGATGGGCCCGCTGCTGCTTGCCCGCCTGCTGGAACTGACCGAAGCCCAGGAAGGGGTGCTGAACATCGCCTTTCGCGTGGCCGACGAACAGGGGCTGGCGCTGCTGGACCTGAAGGATCTGCAGGCGCTTCTGGTGTGGACCGGGCAGAACGCCGACGCGCTGACCCTGCGCTACGGCAATGTCAGCGCCAGTTCGGTGGGGGCGATCCAGCGCGCGCTGCTGGTGCTTGAAAACCAGGGCGCAGGCG
>JALSRF010000307.1 GCA_026984895.1 Paracoccaceae bacterium | reverse complement strand
CATGTCCCCAACCTGCGCAAGGGGCGGAAAATGGGCGATCTGGAGTTCGTCGATTCGATGATTCGCGATGGCCTGTGGGACGCCTTCAACGGCTACCACATGGGCCAGACCGCCGAAAACGTGGCCGCGCAATGGCAGATCGACCGGGATCGGCAGGACCAGTTCGCCGTTGCCAGCCAGAACAAGGCCGAGGCCGCGCAGAAGGCCGGCAGGTTCAAGGATGAAATCACCCCCTTCGTGGTCAAGACCCGCAAGGGCGAAACCGTGGTCGAGGACGACGAATACATCCGCCACGGCGCCACCATCGAGGCCATACGCAAGCTGCGCCCGGCCTTTGTCAGGGACGGCACGGTGACCGCGGCCAATGCCAGCGGGCTGAACGACGGCGCCGCCGGCACGCTGCTGATGAGCGCAAAAAACGCCGAAAGGCGCGGCATCGAACCGCTGGCCCGCATCGTCAGCTATGCCACGGCGGGGGTGGACCCCTCGATCATGGGCATCGGGCCGGTCGGGGCCAGCCGAAAGGCGCTTGAAAAGGCCGGCTGGAGCGTCTCGGACCTCGATCTGGTGGAAGCGAACGAAGCCTTCGCCGCCCAGGCCTGCGCGGTCAATGCCGACATGGGCTGGGACCCGGAGATCGTCAATGTCAACGGCGGCGCGATCGCCATCGGTCACCCCATCGGTGCATCCGGCGCGCGCATCCTGAACACGCTTCTTTTCGAGATGAAGCGGCGCGGCGCCAGGAAGGGGCTGGCCACGCTGTGCATCGGCGGCGGCATGGGCGTGGCCATGTGCGTGGAGCGCGACTGAGCACGCCGGGCACGAAAACCATTGCGTAATGAAATTGCGCAGGGTAACTGGTAGGGCGACAGATTATTGCTCGAAGGACGGAGGCCACAATGGCTCGCACAGCACTTGTCACCGGCGGAACGCGGGGGATCGGCGCGGCAATCAGCATTGCCCTGAAGGCGGCCGGATACCGCGTTGCCGCCAACTATGCCGGCAATGACGAGGCCGCGGCGCGTTTCAGCGAGGAAACCGGCATCGCCACCTTCAGGTGGTCAGTCGCCGACTATGACGCCTGCGCCGCCGGCGCCGCGCGTGTCGAGGCCGAGCTTGGCCCGATCGAGGTGCTGGTGAACAACGCCGGCATCACCCGCGACGCGCCGTTTCACCGCATGACGCGCGAACAGTGGCAGCAGGTCATCGACACCAATCTGTCGGGCGTTTTCAACATGACCCACCCGGTCTGGCCCGGCATGCGCGAACGCAGGTTCGGCCGGGTCATCGTGATCAGTTCGATCAACGGGCAGAAAGGCCAGTTCGGCCAGGTGAACTATGCCGCTTCGAAAGCCGGAGACCTTGGCATCGTCAAGTCCCTGGCCCAGGAAGGCGCCCGCCTGGGCATCACCGCAAACGCGGTCTGCCCGGGTTACATCGCCACCGACATGGTGATGGCGGTGCCCGAAAAGGTGCGCGAGGCCATCATCGCCCAGATCCCCGCGGGCCGCCTCGGCGAACCCGAGGAAATCGCCCGCTGCGTCACCTTCCTGGCCGCCGACGATGCCGCCTTCATCAACGGCTCGACCATCTCGGCCAACGGGGCGCAGTTCTTCGCCTGAGCATCGGTCGCGCCTCCCATGAGCGCCCCATGAGCAGCGCGCGCGCCACGGCCGTCGGCCTGATGGCGGTGGTGCTTTGGTCGTTCCTGGCGCTTCTGACCGTCGCCACGGCGCCAATGCCCCCGCTTCAGCTTGCCGCCATCAGCTTTGCCATCGGTGGCGCGCTCGGGCTTGTCTGGACGGCCGCGGGCCGGCGCCTGCACGAGTTGCGTCGCCTGCGCGCTCCGGTCGTCGCCTTCGGCACCGCGGGGCTGTTCGGCTATCACTTCCTCTACTTTTCGGCGCTGCGCCTGGCGCCGGCGGCCCAGGCCGGGCTGCTCGCCTATCTCTGGCCTCTGCTCATCGTGCTGTTTTCCGGGCTTCTGCCGGGCGAACGGTTGCGCATGCGCCAGCTTGCCGGGGCGTTTCTGGCCTTTGCCGGCGCCGCCCTTGTCATCGGCGCGAACATCGGCGGCTCCGGGCCGGCCCGGCCGACCGGCGCGCTCACCGGCTATGCGCTGGCACTGGCCTGCGCCCTGATCTGGAGCGCCTATTCGGTGATCTCGCGGCGCTTGAGCGCGGTGCCGACAAGTTCCGTAGCCCTGTTCTGCCTGCTCAGCGCGCTGCTTGCGGCGCTGGCGCACCTGGGCCTTGAAACCACCGCCTGGCCGCGGGATGCATCCGGCTGGCTGGCCGTGGCCCTGCTTGGCCTCGGCCCGGTCGGGCTGGCGTTTTACGTCTGGGACATCGGCATGAAACGGGGCGACATCCAGTTTCTGGGCGTCGCCTCCTACGGCGCGCCGGTGCTGAGCACGGCAATCCTGGTGGCCGCGGGTTTTGCCCGGGCAAGCTGGCCGCTGTTCGGCGCGACGCTGCTGGTCTCGGGCGGGGCCTGGCTGGCCGCCCGCCCTGCGCGTCAGGCGTGAGTGAGACGCTCGATCTCTTCCTTCAGTTTCAGTTTTTCTTTCTTGAGAGCCGTGATCTGCAGATCGTCAATGCCCGGGCTCTTCTGGGCATCTTCGACTTGACGAGAGAGGTTCTGGTGTTTCTTCCGGAGTTCCTGCAGGTGCGAACTCAGCGTCATGGTCGTCCTCCTCTTCTGATGGTCTGCAAGCACAGTGCAGCACAAAACCGGGCGCATGTCACGACAAACAGGGGCCCGCCGCCCCTGTGCGCGCCGGCGCGCCACCGTCGCGGCGCTGTGCCGCCCATGTGCCGTGCCTGTGCCACCCATGTGCCGTCCATGGCCCATCCATGTGCCCGGAAAGTTTCGAAACCCTTAACCGGGGCATCATTCGGGAAATTCCAGCGGCGCGGCATCGCGCAATATCCGGCTGATCGCGGCGCGGTAGTCGTCGGCGTCGCCCGCGTGCCGGGCCCCGCGATGCAGGACCACGGGCGCCAGCAGGCGAAACGGTCTGCGCGCGCCTTTCACGGCATGGACCAGCACCAGCTTCGCCACCCGCCCGACGCGCGGCACCACCGGCAGCACGCTGGCGCCGCCCAGGCGCGCATCGGCCGCGCCCAGCAGCTCCGGGAGGCGGTCGGCACGCAGGATGAACCAGGCCGCGCCGCCCGGCACCAGCCTGCGGGTGGCGGCATCGACCCATGCGCTCAGCGGCGTGTCGCCCGCCAGCGCCCGGTCGCGCCCCGGGTCGCGTGCAGGCGACGAGGCGGTGCGATCCAGATAGGGCGGATTGGCGATCACATGATCGAACTGCCGCGCCTTCAGCACGCCGGGCATCGACGCCAGATCGCCGACCACCACATCCAGTTCCATGCCGTTGTCGCGCGCGTTGCGCCGGGCAAGATCGGCATAGCGCGCCTGAACCTCAAGCCCGCACAGGCGCAGCCCCGGAACCCGCGCCGCCAGGCACAAGATCGCAGCCCCGGCGCCGCAACCAAGCTCCAGCACGCTCTGGCCGGGGCGCGCCCGGACCGCCGCGGCCAGCAGCACCGGGTCGATCCCGGCGCGATACCCGTCGCGCGGCTGCCACAGCCGCAGCCGGCCGCCCAGAAACCCGTCCCGGGTCACAGTCGCATCGGCCGCCGGTTGCACGCCTGTCACCGCCCAAGGTCGATCCGGTTTTCGGACAGGATGCGCTCGGCCCGGCCGTGGTCTTCGTTGGCCACCATCAGGCGGCGCGGCAGAACGCCCAGGCTGCCCTCGAGCACGCTCATGTGGACGTCCATCGGAAAGCAGTCTATACCCTCGCCCTGTAGCAGGGCCGAGGCAAAGGCGATGATTGTCGGATCGGTCGTGCGCAGCAGTTCCCTCATGGGCCGAGTAAAGGACAGTTGTCCGGCTTTGTCGAGGGACGAAACACGCAGGACGCTGGCGAATACGGCAGGATCATCATGGGTCTGGACGACGTGAAACGCAAACCGTACGAACGCCTTGCCCACCATCTTGCCGACGACATGGAGGCGGTCGGCGCGATGATCCGCGCGCGCATGGCCAGCGAAAACGCGCCCCGCATCCCCGAGGTGACCGCCCATCTGGTCGAGGCCGGCGGCAAGCGGCTGCGTCCGCTCCTGACCCTGGCGGCGGCCCGGATGCACGGCTATGACGGCCCGTTTCACATCCACCTGGCGGCAACGGTCGAGTTCATCCACACCGCCACGCTGCTGCATGACGACGTGGTTGACGAAAGCCGGCAGCGGCGCGGCCGGAAAACCGCCAACCTGCTGTGGGACAACAAGTCCTCGGTCCTGGTCGGCGACTACCTGTTCGCGCGCTCGTTCCAGTTGATGACCGATACCGGGAACCGGCGGGTGCTGTCGATCCTGTCCAACGCCTCGGCCACCATCGCCGAAGGCGAGGTTCTGCAACTGACCGCGGCGCAGGACCTGGCCACCGACGAGGATGTCTACCTGCAGGTGGTGCGCGGCAAGACCGCGGCGCTTTTTGCGGCGGCAACCGAGGTTGGCGGCGTGATCGCCGGCGCGCCCGAGGCCTGCGTGCGCGCGCTTCACACCTATGGCGATGCGCTTGGCGTGTGCTTTCAGATCGTTGACGACCTGCTGGACTACACCGGCACCGATGCCATCGGCAAGAACATCGGCGACGATTTCCGCGAACGCAAGCTGACGCTGCCGGTGATCAAGGCCGTGGCCCGTGCCGATGCCGGCGAACGGGCCTTCTGGGTTCGGGCGATCGAAAAGGGCGATCAGCGCGAAGGAGACCTGGAACAGGCGCTGGAACTGCTGCACCGGCACGGAGCCCTGGAGGCCGCCCGCGCCGAGGCGCTGGAGTGGTCGCAAAGGGCCCGCCAGGCGCTGGCCCCGCTGCCCGACCACCCGATCCGCGCCATGCTGGCGGACCTGGCCGACTACGTTGTGGAGCGGATCAGCTAGCGCGTGGAGCGCTCATTCATGCAGGGCCCTGCGCCCGCCGTCCCATGCCCGCCGCCCACGCCTGCCGTCCCACGCCTGCCGCCCGCGTTGCCCGACGTGGCAGAGCCTGTCCGCGAAGCGCACGCCCGCGCCCATTGCCGCGAGACAGGCGTCAGGCCGCCCGGCGGCGGCGCTGGCGGCGGCCGCGCCCCGGTGACTTGCCGGCACCCCCGCCGGCCCCCCGTCCGGCCCGGCGTTTTTTCGGCGCCTCTTCGGGCGACCACGGCCTGCCGCCATGCACCGGGATGTCCTGCCTCATCGCTTTCTGGATGGCGCGAAGCTCGGACATTTCGGCCGGCGAACAGAAGGCCACCGCCGTTCCGGCCCGCCCGGCGCGCGCGGTGCGCCCGATCCGGTGAACGTAGTTTTCCGCGACATTCGGCAGGTCGTAGTTGTAGACATGGGTGATGCCCGGAATGTCGATCCCGCGGGCGGCCACGTCGGTGGCCACCATCACCTGCACCTCGCCGGCACGAAACGCGCCGATCGCGCGTTCGCGCTGTCCCTGGCTCTTGTTGCCGTGGATCGAGGCGGCGTCGATCCCGGCGGCAATCAGCTGTTTCTTCAGCCGCTCGGCGCCATGCTTGGTGCGCGCAAAGACCAGCGTCAGCCCGGCGCTCTGGAGGGTCAGCATCTCGATCAGCTTTTGCGGCTTGTCGGCCTGCTCGACGAAATGCAGCGACTGGTCGATCCTGTCGGCAACCCTGCCCGGGGGCGAGACTTCGACACGCACCGGATCGCGCAGGTAGGTCTGCGCCAGTTCGCCCATGTGCCGGGGCATGGTCGCCGAAAACAGCATCGACTGACGTTCGACCGGCAGCAGCGGCGCGATCTTGCGCAGCGCGTGGATGAAGCCCATGTCCAGCATCTGGTCGGCCTCGTCCAGCACCAGGTATTGCGCCCGGCTCAGCGTCAGGGCGCGCCGGTCCAGCAGGTCGATCAGCCGGCCGGGCGTTGCCACCAGCAGGTCCGTGCCCCGCGCCAGCCGCCGGGTCTGCCCGACGATGCCGGCGCCGCCGACCACCAGGGTGATCGACAGATGCGTGCCCCGGGTGTAGGCGCACAGATTGTCGGCGATCTGCCCTGCCAGTTCGCGCGTCGGCGCAAGGATCAGCCCGCGCACGGTTTTCGGCGCCGGCGTGGTGCCGGTTTTCAGAAGCGCGTCGATCATCGGCAGCCCGAAGGCCGCGGTCTTGCCGGTGCCGGTCTGGGCCAGCCCCATCACGTCGCGCCCGTTCATCGCATGCGGGATGGCGCGGGTCTGGATCGGAGTCGGGTCGGTGATGCCCTGTTCGGCAAGTCTTTTCACCAGTCGGGGATGAAGCCCCAGCATGTCGAAATCCATGAAGGATCGTCCTTTCGATGCGCGCCAGGGGCGCGCCTGTGTGCTCGCAGCGCCCGGCCCGTCGCGGGTCCGGGGCGCCAGATGGCTGCGCAGGCCGCTGACGGGCAGGCCGGATTGCCGTGCCGCCGAAGGCTGCGCCGGACCCCTGCGTGATGTGGGAACCCTGGAAACGACCGGCTGGCAGGCTGTTGCCGTCTGCCGCCTGCTCACGCGGCAGGGCCGGTCGGTTGCAGGGCACATGAGCGTTCCGCACCCACAAGTCAAGCGGCAAGTGCGAAAACATTGATTTTCACATGAAAAACCCCGGACGCAGGCCCGGGGTTTCGCATGCGAAACGGTGCGTTCGCCTAGTGAAGCTTTTCTTCAACAGCAGCGATCGCTTCATCGATCAGCTTGTTGCCGGCCTGGGCCGACATCTTGCTGGCCACGACCTCGCGCGCGGCGGCAACGGCCACCTGAACGGCGGTATCGCGCACCTCCTTCACCGCGCCGGCCCGGGCCGAGGCGATCTGCTCTTCGGCCGCGGCCATGCGGCGCGCGATCGATTCCTTGAGGTCTTCGCGGGCCCTGGCGGCGGCCTCTTCGGCTTCGCTGCGGGCGTGTTCGACGATCCGCGCCGCCTGTTCCTGCACCTCGGCCTGCTTGCGCTCGTACGAGGCCAGGACGGTCTGCGCCTCTTCGCGCAGGGCGCGGGCCTCGTCCAGTTCCTTGCGGATGGTTTCGGCGCGCTGGTCCAGCATCCGCCCGAGCAACCCCGGAACCTTGAGATAGAGGATCAGCCCCACGAACAGCACAAAGCCGACGATGACCACGAATTCGGGATTGTGCAGCGAAAGGAACGCCCCTTCCGCCGCCATGGCGGGCGTGGCGAACAGGCCGAGCGCAAAAGCGAGTTTCTTCATCATCCCAGCCCTTTCAGCTGTGCCGCCACCGCCGCCTTGATGGCCTTGGCATCGGCCCTGGTTCCGAGGGCCGAAACGATTTCGCCGGCAACGTCGTTCGCCACATCCTTGACGCTGTCCATCGCCGAGCGGCGAATTTCGGCAATCGCCTTTTCGGATTCCGCCGTTCGGGCGGCGATCTCGGCATCGGCCTTCTGCACGGCCTCGTCCAGTTCCTTCTGGATGCCGGCCTTGGTGCGGGCCACGATCTCCTGCGCCTGGGCGCGGGCATCGGCCAGCGCCTGGTCGTAGGCGGCCTCGGCCTCTTTCGCCTTTTCCTTCAGCTCTTCGGCGGCGGCCAGATCGCTGGTGATCGTGCCCTGTCGTTCGGACAGGACCGAAGCGATGCGCGGCAGGGCCAGACGCGTCAGGATCAGATAGACGATGACCAGCGTGACCAGCAGCCAGAAGATCAGGTTCGGATAGGCCGAAAAGTCCAGCTGCGGCATGCCGGCGGCTTCGGTCGAATGTTCAGCCATGATTTTCTCCTTGAACCCCGTTTACACCGGACGCGCGCCCTGGGGAACACGTCCGGCCGTCAGGATGGCCTGGAAAAATCAGACGGCGAACATCAGCAGCAGCGCAACCAGGAACGAGAAGATCCCGAAGGCTTCCGCAAACGCGATACCGATGAACAGCATGGCGGTCTGGCCACCGGCGGCCGACGGGTTGCGCAGGGCGCCCGACAGGAAGTTGCCGACGATGTTGCCCACGCCGATGGCAGCCCCACCCATGCCGACGGTCGCAAGACCCGCACCGATGTATTTGCCCATTGCAATCATTTCGCCTTCCATTGAGATTCTCCTTGGCTTGGAATTGGCTGATATTTCGAACCCCGACCTAGTGCCCCGGATGCAGGGCGTCTTTCAGATAGACGCAGGTCAGGATGGTGAACACATAGGCCTGGACGAACGAGACAAGCACATCCATGCCGAACATTGCGACGATGCCGATCAGCGAGACCGGCGCGATCAGCGCCACCCCGCCAAAGGTCGCGAAGACCTCGATCACCGCGTGGCCGGCCATGATGTTGCCGGCAAGACGGATGGAGTGGCTGACCGGGCGCACGAAGTAGGAAATCACCTCGATCACCGCCAGCACCGGGCGCAGGATCAGCGGCGCCTGAGAGACCCAGAACAGTTTGAGAAAGCCGATCCCGTGCTTGTAGAAGCCCAGCAGCGTGACCGCGAAAAACACCATCAGCGCCAGCGGAATGGTCACCGCAAACTGCGAGGTGGCGGAAAAGCTTGTCGGGATCATGCCCAGGAAGTTGGCGACCACGATGAACATGAACAGCGTCATGATGTAGGGGAAATAGCGCAGCCCCTCCCGGCCGGTCACATCCTCGACCATGGTATGGACGAAGCCATAGGCAAGCTCGCCGATGGACTGGCTGCGGCTGGGCACGATGGCGCGCCGCGCCGTGCCGATGACGAGCAGGAACAGGATCACCAGCGCTGCGATCGCCATCCAGAGCGTTGCATTGGTCGGCGTATACCAGTGGATGGTATCGCCGCCGAACAACGGCTTCAGCGTGAACTGCTCCATCGGGTGGAACTGAAGTCCGCCTTCCGTCTCTTCCACGTCTATTCCCCTTCGTCTTCGTCGTCGTCTTCGTCGTCTGCTCGGCCGCCGGTGCCGCTGCCGGTTGGCGGCGCATTGTCCCGTTGCAGTTCCTTCGCGGTCTGGAGCATCACATTCACCCCTGCCGCAAAGCCCAGCAACGTGAACGGCACCAGGAACCAGGGGCTTGTGCCGAACAATACGTCCAGCCCGTATCCCATGCCGGTGCCGATCAGGATGCCCGTGACCAGCTCGACCACCATCCGCCAGCCCTGGCTTGCCTGACCCAGCTTGTCAGACCTTCGCTTCGGCTGTGCGGCCGCGGCGCCCTTCATCGCGCTGATCCGCCTTTCAAGCTCGGCAAGCCGCTTCTCGTCAGCCGGATCCGCCATTCAAAGTGCCCCTCGGACAGTCGGGCGGACACTATGAATGGCGCGGCCCGGAGTCAACCGTTCACCGCCGGCCGCGGCCGTTTTGCAACGCACTGTTATTACACGGTTTTTCAGCCTTTCCGATTCGCCCGACCGGGGCGCGATGCCGCAGCCGCGCGGTTTTGACGGGATTTCGCCGCCCGGAACTCGTTCAACCTTTCGGTTGACCGTTGCGCGCCGCTGCGCTCTATCGGGACACATGCGCGACCCTCTGGATACCGTCTTTGCCGCGCTCGCCGACCCGACCCGGCGGGCGATCCTGGCCATGCTTCTGGAAGACGACATGGCGGTGACCGACGTGGCCGAGCCGTTCGGGATTTCGCTCGCGGCAGTCTCCAAGCACCTGGGCGTGCTCAGCCGGGCCGGCCTGATCAGCCAGGAAAGGCGCGGCCGGGTGAAGTGGTGCAGGCTGGAAACCGACGCCCTGCGCGCGGCCTCGGTCTGGATGCAGGGATTCGGCCAGTTCGAGCCGGTTGACCTGGACGCCTTCGAACGCTTCCTCGATGCGGAACTTGACGAACGGCCGCTCAGCCGTCCTTCAGCAGCATCCACAGCGCCAGAGCGCTGAGCGCGACCCCCGCCAGCACCAGCATCGGCACCATGGCGTGCCCGAGCGCGATTTCCCACAGGATGACCCAGCCCGGCGTCAGGTAGGTATAGGCCATCACCTTGGCCGCCGGCAGGCGCAACGTGGCGAACTGCAGCAGCACGAAGGTCAGCGCCGAGGCGGCAAGCGCGGTATAGGCAATGGTGACCCAGACGATCGGCGGCAGGCTGCTCCAGCGGGTGGCGCGGATATCGTTCCAGCCGAAGGCCAGCAGCACAAGGAATGCGGCCACCATCATGCCGAAACTGAACGCCATCGCCGGCTCGCCCCGGTTCAGCCGGCGCACCAGCGGGGTGTAGAGCGCATGGGCCGTGCAGCCGAGAAGGAAGATTCGCTCGCCCGGACCGATGCGAAACGCCAGCAGCGCGGACAGGTCGGCGCGAAAGATCACCCAGAGCGCCCCCACCGCGCCGATGGCCAGCGCCAGCGCCATGCGCAGGGTCACGATCTGGCGCAGCAGCAGCCAGCCGAACAGCGCCGACATCGCCGGGGTCAGGGTGAACACGGCGGCCGATGACACCGGCGACGCGGTCTTCAGCCCCTCGAACATCAGCACGAAATAGGTCGCGAACAGCCCCCCGAGAACGGCATACCGCCAGGGCGCGGCGAGCGTCGTGCGGCCAAGACGGCCGGTCGCCAGCGCCCCCGTCCCGATCACGCAGCCGGCAATGAAGAACCGCACCGCGTTGAGCGCCGCCGGGGCAATCTGGTTCGCCGCCAGCGCGCCGAGGCTGAAAGACCCCGCAACCAGCGCCGAAAAGGCCAGCATCGCCAGGTGGCCCCGCGCGGCCTCGCTCATCGCGCTGGTATCTGCCCGCGCATTGCTCATAGCCGTGATCATTCGCCGATCGCCCGCCTGCGCGCAATGGGCAAAACCAGAGGCAGGGCCGTTTGCGCCGTTTGCGCCGGAACAGACGCCCTGCCGAACCCGCGCCGGACCCGCGCCGAAAAAGCCGCCCCCGCCTTCAACCCGCGGGCCGCAGTCGCAGATCGGCGCGCAGAAATGAACCCCCGAACGAGAAACCGCAACGCGGTCAGGCCCCGCGTGCCGCGCCCACCCGGCGTTTCGCATCGCGACCCGCTTACCGAGTCCGCCCGGACCGGCCGCCAGAGGCCGGTTTCTCCACGAACCACCGCGCCCGCCCTGCCTGCG
>JALSRF010000306.1 GCA_026984895.1 Paracoccaceae bacterium | reverse complement strand
AGCTCGGCTGGCGCCGGGTGGTGGCGTTTCAGACCCGCAACCCGCTGCACCGCGCGCACCAGGAACTGACCTTCCGCGCCGCCCGCGAGGCGCAGGCGAACCTGCTGATTCACCCGGTTGTCGGGATGACCAAGCCGGGCGACGTGGATCATTTCACGCGGGTGCGCTGCTACGAGGCGGTGCTGGACAAATACCCGGGCTCGACCACCGCGATGAGTCTGCTGAACCTGGCCATGCGCATGGCCGGCCCGCGCGAAGCGGTCTGGCACGGGCTGATCCGGGCCAACCACGGCTGCACCCATTTCATTGTCGGACGCGATCACGCGGGCCCCGGCAAGACCTCGTCCGGGGAGGATTTCTACGGCCCCTATGACGCACAGGATCTGTTTCGCGAACATCAGGACGAAATCGGCATCGAAATGGTGCCGTTCAAGCACATGGTCTATGTGCAGGAGCGCGCCCAATACGAACCCGCCGACGCGGTCGAAAAAAGCGGCGCGACCGTGCTCAACATCTCCGGGACGGAATTGCGCCGGCGCCTGCGCGAGGGGCTGGAAATCCCGGAATGGTTCTCCTTCCCCGAGGTGGTGACCGAACTGCGACGCCGTTTCCCGGCGCGCCACAAACAGGGGTTCACGGTGTTTTTCACCGGGCTGTCGGGGTCGGGGAAATCCACGATCGCCAATGCATTGATGGTGAAGCTGATGGAAATGGGCGGACGCCCGGTGACGCTTCTGGATGGCGATGTCGTGCGCAAGAACCTGTCCAGCGAACTTGGCTTTTCCAAGGAACATCGCGACCTCAACATCCGTCGCATCGGCTATGTTGCCAGCGAGATCACCAAGAACGGCGGCATCGCCATCTGTGCGCCGATCGCGCCTTATGCGGCGACGCGGCGTGCGGTGCGCGAGGAGATCGAACAGTTCGGTGCCTTTGTCGAGGTGCATGTGGCAACGTCGCTGGAAGAGTGCGAACGGCGCGACCGCAAGGGGCTCTACAAGCTGGCGCGTGAAGGCAAGATCAAGGAATTCACGGGAATTTCGGACCCTTACGAGGCACCACAAACCCCCGAACTGCGGCTTGATACGGAAAACGTCGAGGTCGATCATTGTGCGCACCAGGTGGTGCTCAAGCTTGAAAGCATGGGGCTGATCAAGGTCTGAAGCCTGCCGCCCGAGGGTGGGAACCGGTCCCGGGGGTTTCGGCCATGCGAAAGCGGGGGGGCGGGACGTTCCGCGCAAATACCGTTGCAGACAGGATGGGGCGCGACACGTTCTGGCGGCGCGGCCCCGGCGCGGCCTCGGCCCCGGTGCGGCCTCGGGCATGGCGCATGGCGCATGGCGCCCGTCTGACGCGCGGCGCATCGGCACGCGCCATGTGGTGAGCGTTCGGCAGCGCGTTCGGGGGGCGCGTTCAGGGGGGCGCGTTCGGGGGCGCCTTCAGGGCGCGGGCTGCGGCGTCTGTCCGGCCAGGACCCGGGCAAACAGCCCCATGTCCACGTTGCCCCCGCTCAGAATCAGTCCCACGTTGCTTCCCGCCAGTTGCGCGCGTTCCTGTAGCGCGGCAGCCAGCGGCGCGGCGCCGGCACCTTCGGCGAGGTTGTGCGTGGCGCTGTAGTAAAGGCGCATGGCCTGTGCGATCTCGTCATCGCTCACGCTGACGATCCGTGCCGCGCCGTTGCCGTAGATTGCAAAGGCTTCGGCCACCGGAACGCGAACCGCCATGCCATCGGCGATTGTGCGGGCCTGCGCACCTTCGACCAGGCGGCCGCTTTCCACCGAGCGTTTCACCGCATCGGCCCCGGTGGCGACAACGCCGACGATCTCGCATCTGAGCCCCAGCGCATCGCGCGCCGCCAGCAAGCCGCACAGCCCCGAGCCGCAGCCCACCGGCACATAGACGCGGTCAAGATCGGGCCGGGCCGAGAACAGCTCGAAACCGCAGGTTGCCACGCCACGCACCATCTCGCGATGAAACGGCGGCACCGGGAACAGGTTTTCCGCCCGCGCCACGCGCATCGCCTCTTCGCGGGCTTCGTCGAAATCCTTGCCATGTTCGATCAGTTCGGCCCCGAAGGCGCGCATCGCCGCGTTCTTTTCCTGCGCGTTGCCGCAGGGCACATAGACCCGGGCCGTCAGGCCGGCGGCGCGCGCCTGGCGGGCCTGGCCCTGGCCGTGGTTGCCGCGGGTGGCGGTGACGATGCCGGTCAGGTCGGGCTGCGTGCGCCGCAGCCAGTCGATGAAGGTGATCGCCCCGCGCAGCTTGAAGGCGCCCGTCGGCGTGTGGTTTTCGTGCTTGACCACCGCGCGCGTGCCCAGCGCCTCGGCCAGCAGCGGCCATTCGTGTTGCGGTGTCGGCGGCATCTGCGCATGCACGAGATCGCGCGCCGCCTGCAGTTCTGCAAGCGTGAACATGAGTCCTCCTAAAGCCGGATGGCCGAAACGAGCCGCCCGTAGTCGGCTTCGCCGCGGTGCTGGCTGCGTCTGTAGGAATAGAAGCGGTCGGGGTCGTGATAGGTGCAATGGCCGGTCCATTCGGCATGGCCGACGCCCGCGCGCCGCAGCCGGAACAGCCCGAACCCCGGCAGGTCGAACAGGTAACGCCCGCCGGTGCCGTTGATGAAGAAGCGCGCGTGTTCCGGGTCGGCATCCACGAAGGTTTCCAGGAATTCCTGGCCGACTTCGTAGGCGCGCTGGCTGATGCAGGGGCCGATGACGGCGGCAGTGCTCTGGCGCGTGGCGCCCAGCGATTCCATGGCCGCGAGCGTGGCTTCGAGCACCCCGCCAAGGGCCCCGCGCCAGCCGGCATGGGCGGCGCCGATGACCCCGGCGGCGCGGTCGGCGAACAGCACCGGCTGGCAATCGGCGCTGAGCGTTCCCAGCAGGACGCCCGGCGTTCGCGTGACCATCGCATCGGCGCGCCGGCCCGGCGGGATCGGGGCATCCAGCGTCACCACGTCGGCAGAGTGGACCTGGTGCAGTGTCACCAGATCGCCCGCATCTGCGCCCAGGAACCTGGCCACGCGGGCGCGGTTGATCGCCACCGCCTCGGCCTGGTCGCTGGAACCGGCGCCGCAATTCAACCCGCTGAAAATCCCCGACGATGCGCCGCCGCGCCGGGTAAAGAACCCGTGGCGCAAGGGGGAAAGCGCATTCGCGGTGATGGCCTCTAGTGTCATGGATCGAACCCCGGCGGCGGCGCACCGCCCGCCTGGTAGAAGGCGATGGCCTTGAACAGGTTCCCCATTTGGTCGGGCCCGGTCAAGCGATGAAATGCCGCCGTGTGGTTTTCCAGCGCCGCGCCCTGCAGGGTCGCGGCCAGCGCGCGCGCCCGTTCGCCAATCCCCAGCCGGCCAAGCAGGGTGCCCTGCGCGATCATCCGCGTTGCCCGGGCGGGGGCGGCGGCAAGGGCGAGGGCCTCGAAATCCACATGGGCGCTCAGGTCGGCTTCGCCCGGGTTGTCCAGGATGCCTTCGCTGCGATGCCCGCGCAGCGCCTGCAACGTATCCCCGCGCGACCGCCAGTTCCCGTAGTCAACCACGATCGCAACGCCGCCCGAGCGCGCGATCCGCGCGCCGATCTCGGCCGCCACCGATTCGCCCGGCGCGCGCGTTTCCACCACCTCGCCCGGGGCCACGTCCTGCAGCCTGTGATCCAGCCGCGCAACCGGTGCCGGCGCGCCCAGGGCCAGACTCAGCCGACCCTCCTGCAGCGCAACCCGATGTTCGCACCAGCCGTCTTTCGCGCGGGTAAACTGGCGGATGGGAAGCGCGTCGAAAAACTCGTTCGCGACCAGGAACAGCGGCCCTTCGCCAAGCTCGCTCATGCTGTTGCGCCATTGCGCCGGATGGCCGCCAAGCGCCTTTTTCTGGCAGGCCCGCAGGGCTGGCGAGGCTTCGACCAGTTCGATGCGCGCGGCGGCATGGAAGCCGGGCACGATGCGCGTGGCCCTGAGCAGATCGGCCATCAGCGTCCCGCGACCGGGACCCAGTTCGGCAAGCACGAAGGGGCTTGGCCGGGAGCGCTCGATCCAGGCCTGTGCCAGCGCCAGCCCCAGAAGCTCTCCGAACATCTGGCTGATTTCGGGCGCGGTGGTGAAATCGCCCTGCGCCCCCAGCGGATCGCGGGTCGCGTAGTAGCCATGTTCGGGATGCAGCAGGCATTCGGCCATGTATTCGGCGATGCTGATCGGGCCGGACGTTGCGATACGCCGCGACAGTTGCCGGGCCAGCGGCGTCACGCGCGGCCAGCCGCGCGGCGGCGGGCGAAGAGGATCACGCCAAGGCCGACCACGATCATGGGAAGCGAAAGAAGCTGGCCCATGGACAGGCCGATCTGCCCCGATCCCACCACAAAACCCATCGGGTTGTCCGGGGTGATGAACTGCGCATCCGCTTCGCGGAACCGTTCGACCACGAACCGGGCCAGGCCGTAGCCGGCAAAAAACAGCCCGGCCGTCTGCCAGGGCACCCTGAGCCAGCCGCGTTTCCAGACCACGAACAGCAGCACGCTGCCCAGCAGCAGCCCCTCAAGCGCGGCCTCGTACAGCTGCGAGGGATGGCGCGCGCACAGGGTCAGCACGCCGGGGCAGTTCTGCGCCGCCGCTCCGGGGAAGATCACCCCCCAGGGCACGGTGGTCGGTCGCCCCCAGAGCTCGGGCTTGATGAAATTGGCGATCCGCCCCAGGAACAGCCCCGCCGGGGCGGCAAAGGCCATGGAATCGGCGATCGAGCCCAGCCGTAGGCCATGGCGCCGCGAAAACAGCCAGACCGCGCCCACGACCCCCAGAAAGCCGCCGTGAAACGACATTCCGCCCTTCCAGACCTTGAGGATTTCCACCGGGTTGGCCAGATAGTGCGCCGGCTGGTAAAACACGACGAACCCCAGCCGCCCGCCGACGATGACGCCGACGATGATCCAGGTCAGCAGATCGTCCAGTTGCGCGCGCGTCATCGGCGGGCTGTCGCCGGGCCAGAGAGCGGGACGCGACAGCGCGCGCGCGACCAGGCGCCAGCCGATCAGGATGCCGACGATATAGGCCAGCGCATACCAGCGCAGGGCGATGGTGAAACCGCCGACGGGGATCGAAAAGATCTCCGGGCTGATGTCGGGAAACGGTATGGCTGCGGGAAACATGGGCCATTGATGGGGGTGGCGCGTGGCGAAGTCAACCGCCCGGGCCACCCGGGCGGGCCGGCGATCGGCCTTGAGCTTTCTCATGCAACGCCCCATAGTGGAACGGTCCGGCGAAAAGGAGCGAACCATGCAGTCGCGCAACAAGATTCTCGACGACATTTCCCAGTTGATGACAAATGCCATGGGCGTTGCGCAGGGGGCGAAAAGCGAAGCCGAAACAGCGATGAAAAGCTGGATGGACCGCTGGCTGGCGGATCGCAATTTCGTCACTCGCGAGGAGTTCGAAGCGGTGCAACTCATGGCGCAGAAGGCGCGCGAGGAAAACGCCGCCCTTGCCCGCAGGATCGAGGCGCTGGAAGCGGCGGCCGGCTCGGGGCGCAAGCGTGCCGCCCGAAAGCCCGCCCAGGAGCGCCCGGCAAAAAGGACGACCGCAAAAAGGAGTTGAGCCGCGTTCGTGCCTGCGGCCGCCGCCCCCGCAGCGGCGGCGCTGGGCGCGCGCCATGCGAATGCCGCGCAGGGCCGGCTCGCGGCCGATGGCGGCCCGTGCGGGTCTTGTGTCGGCCTCGTGCCTGTCCCGGCAGGCGGCGCCGCCGGCACGACGGCTGTTGATAACTCGCCCACGCGGGGCCGCCGCCTGTGGAAGACTCGGCGGCCGGCGTGCCGGTGGCGCCGCGTCAACCGAAGTTTCCCTGGCCAGCGTAAAAATATCGCTTTACAGCCCGTCGCTTTGAACACACCATATCTGGTGAGCGGATCGGGCGCGTGCGCTGGTATTTGCGTGTGCGTCTAGCCTTGGTAGGCCAGAGCTCCTGCAAGGCTATCATTGAGGGAAAAGGCGGGCATGACCCATATCGAACAGGACATTTACAGCGACGACGTGCATCCCATAGACATTGTCGAACATATCGCCCAGCATCAGGACTGGGCCTTCGACAGGGTTGCCGACGACCAGATCGCAATGGCGGTAGAGGGGCAATGGCGTAACTATTCCATCACGCTCACCTGGTCGGATCGCGACGAAACCCTGCGCCTGATCTGCACCTTCGAGATGGAGCCTCGCAGCGACAGGCTGCCGATACTCCATGACCTGTTGAACCGGGTCAACGATCAGGTCTGGACCGGCGCGTTCTCCTTCTGGGAGGCACAGCGGCTGATGGTTTTCCGTTATGGCCTTGTGCTGGCGGGCGGGCAGATGGCCGGGACCGAGCAGATCGGCACCATGATCGGGGCCGCGGTCGGCGCGTCCGAGCGGTTCTATCCGGCCTTCCAGTTGGCCGTCTGGGGCCAGCAGACCCCGCAGGAGGCCATGCAGGTTGCCATCGGTGAAACCTACGGCCACGCCTGAAGGCGCGCGGGCCGAAACTGCCGGCCAGCAGTGGCGAAGCACCGGCCGTGGTGATATGAAATGCAGCGTGTCGGCTGCGGCTTGCCTGGAGGGTCGCAATGGAGGGGGTTGTAATGGATATGTCCGAGGTCTCGCGTCGCGGGCTGGTGCTTCTGGGGTGCGGCAAGATGGGGGGGGCGATGCTTGCCGGCTGGCTGCGCAGCGGGCTGGCGCCGGGCGCGGTCCGGGTGATGGACCCGCATCCCTCGGACTGGCTGCGCGGCCTGGACGGGGTGAAGCTGAACGCCGATCTGCCGCGCGCGCCGGCGGTGGTGGTCATCGCCGTCAAACCGCAGGCGATAGAGACGGCCTTGCCGTCGCTGTTGCCGCTGGCAGGCGGGGACACGCTTTTCCTGTCAGTGGTGGCGGGCACCCGGATTGCGCTGTATGAAGAACGCCTGGGTGAGCAGATCGCCCTGGTGCGGGCGATGCCCAACACGCCCGCGGCGGTGGGCCGGGGCATCACCGCGCTGATCGGCAACGCCCGGGCAGGGGAACCGCAGATGCGGCTGGCCGAAACCCTGATGTCGGCGGTCGGGCAGACCGTGCGCCTGGAAAACGAAGAGCAGATGGATGCGGTGACGGCGGTTTCGGGCTCGGGGCCGGCCTATGCGTTCCACCTGATCGAAACCCTTGCCGCCGCCGGCCAGGCCGAGGGCCTGCCGCACGCGCTTGCACTGCGACTGGCGCGCGCCACCGTTGCCGGGGCAGGGGCGCTGGCCGAGGCATCGCACGAAGACCCGGCGCAACTGCGCGTCAACGTCACCAGCCCCGGCGGGACCACTGCGGCGGCGCTTGAGGTTCTGATGGACGAGGAATGCGGCTTTCCGGCCCTTGTGCGCCGGGCCGTGGCCGCGGCGGCGCGGCGCTCCCGGGAGTTGGGCGCATGAGCGAAATCGGCTTCGACGACTTTCTGAAAGTGGATATTCGCATCGGCACCGTGCGGCGTGCCGCGCCCTATCCCGAGGCGCGCAAGCCGGCGATCAAGCTGTGGATCGATTTCGGCGACGCGCTCGGCGAACGAAAATCGTCAGCCCAGATCACCGCGCATTACACGCCCGAAGCCCTGGTCGGGCGACAGGTTCTGGCGGTGGTGAACTTTCCGGCGCGCCAGATCGGCAAGTTCATGTCCGAGGTGCTGGTGCTTGGGGTCAGTGACGAAAATGGCGATGTCGTTCTGCTGGGCCCGGAGCGGCCGGTTGCAAACGGCGCGCGGATGCACTGATGGCGCCAAGGCTGCTGATCACCCGGAGACTGCCCGACGCGGTGCTCGAAGCGGCGCGCGCGGCGTTCGACGTGGTGGTGCGAGATGTCGAAAGGCCCCTGAACGGCGCGGAGGCCGCCGCCGCGCTGGGGGAATTCGACGCCATCGTGCCGACGCTGGGCGATGCGCTGGATGCCGAGGCCTTTTCGCGGGCCGATCCGCTGCGCTGCACGATGCTGGCCAATTTCGGCGTCGGCTACAACCATATCGACGTGGCGGCGGCCCGCGCGGCGGGGGTCGAGGTCTCGAACACGCCCGGCGCGGTGACAGATGCAACCGCCGACATCGGGCTGATGCTGCTGCTGATGGCGGCGCGCCGGGCAAGCGCGGGCGAGGCCATGGTGCGCGGCGGCAACTGGAAAGGCTGGGCGCCGACGCAGCTTCTCGGGCTGCATCTGGGCGGTCGGACGCTGGGGGTGGTCGGCATGGGGCGGATCGGGCGCGCCATTGCCCGGCGCTGTCACCTGGCCCTGGGCATGGAGGTGGTGTTCTTCAACCGCTCGAAGGTTGGCGATGCCGGTGTTGCGGCGCGACAGCTGGACAGCCTGCAAGCGCTGGCGCGGTGCGCCGACGCGGTGGTGGTCGCCCTTCCCGGCGGCGCTGCGACCCGTCACATGATCGGTGCGGATTTCTTTGCCGCCATGCAATCGCATGCGGTCTTCGTCAATATCGCGCGCGGCGACATCATCGATGAGGCGGCGCTGATCGGCGCGCTTGAAAGCGGGGCCATTGCCGGGGCCGGGCTGGATGTCTACGCGCAAGAGCCACGCGTGCCCGCGGCCCTGCGCGCGCTGCAAAACGTCACCCTTCTGCCGCATCTGGGCACCAATGCGCTGGAGGTGCGCACGCAGATGGGGATGATGGCGCTGGAGAACCTGCGCGCCTGGGCGCAAGGCTTGGCGCCGCCCAACCGGGTGCCGGAACCGGCGGCATAGGGGCGCAGGATCTGCAGAAGCTGCAAGAGGCGCAGGCAGGCGCAGGCGGGCGGGCGGCTTGCCTTTGCCCCGGCTGGCCATGTCGATGGACAGGTGCCCCGGTCAGGACCGCGGCCGGTCTCCGACCTCTTCGCGCCAGTGCTTGCGGCACAACGAGACATAGGTCTTGTCGCCGCCGATCTGCACCTGGGCCCCGTCCTTCAGCACCTTGCCGTCCGCGCCCAGCCGCACCACCATGGTTGCCTTCTTGCCGCAGTGACAGATGGTTCGCGCCTCGCGCATCTCGTCGGCAAGCGCCAGCAGCGCCGCGGAGCCCGGAAACAGGTCTCCACGAAAATCCACCCTCAGCCCGTAGCACATTACCGGCACGCCCAGGTCATCGACCGCGCGGGCCAGCTGCCAGACCTGCGCGCGGCTCAGAAACTGCGCCTCGTCAATGAAAACGCAGGCCACATCGGCTGTCTTCAGGCGTCTTTCGATCATCTGGAAAAGGTCGTCGTCGGGCGCGAAGGTATCGGCATCGCTCTGGATGCCGATGCGCGATGCGATGCGTCCTTTCCCGGCGCGGTCGTCCAGACTGGCTGTGATCAGGTAGGTTTGCATGCCGCGTTCGCGATAGTTGTGGGACGCCTGCAACAGCAGTGTCGATTTCCCCGCATTCATCGTCGAATAGTGAAAATAGAGCTTCGCCATGGCCGGGGAGTAACCCTGAAAGCGCTTCGGTTTCAAGGTGTCATCGCGCGGTTACGAGGCGGGGAGGGATACCGGTTTCCTGCCGAGAGATTCAGGGCCTGAGCCCATGGGGATGGAGCGAACCTTCCGGCTGCTCTACCTGGTATCCCTGCAACATCGGTTGCCCGACATTGCGATTGCCGGCAAGCCGACAACCCCCACCAATCCGACAACAGATGCTGTCGGCCACTCACACTGCTCCCACTCGGAAGCTTTTTATCAATGACATTTTCGCTCGTGGGCATTAATGGGAAAGAGAAGTTTGAATTCCCCGTATCCGGGGAGCGGAGAATGAGTGAGCTTGAAATGACCGCAAGCGCGAGTTACCTGAAACGCCACACCGAAGCTCTGGTGAAGGATGTCGGCCTGGAAGCAGCCTGCACGCTGTCCCGAAAATCGAAGGCCACGCTGGGGCGCTACTATTCGGATGCCCCGGAACATGCCGAACGGTTCATGCCCATCAACGTCGTGGCGGAACTTGAAGCCGCCGCCAGTTATCCGCATGTCACCGGCGCCCTGGCCGAGTTGCGCGGCATTACCCTGTCATACGAATCCAACAGCCGGAATTCTCCCACCAATGGCGGCGTGAATTCCGATGTCATTGCCCTCAGCCAGCGCTTTGCCCAGCTGATGGCCGAATACAACCAGTCCATCGAGGACGGGGTGATTTCCCTGAACGAGTCCAAGCGTCTGCTGAGCGAAACCCTCGCCATCCAGGAGGTTCTGATGAACATGAAGCTGAACCTCGAACGGGAGGTGCAATAGCCGCCTTCAGCGCGAGTCGCCCGTCCGAATGCACCCGAACGCACCCGGCGCCGCATCCGGGTTCCCGGGGCGGGGGCGGGTTGTCCACAGCGGCGGGCGCGCAGGTTGTGGACAAGACCGGCCCGAGCCCTGCTGTCCGGGCCATTTTCGGCAAGACTCTGCCAATGCCGCCCGATTCCGGCAGTCATCCGCGCACCGGGCCGCCCCGGCATTGCACCGCCCCCGCATGGCGTTCCACTATTCGGACGTGCCCGGTGGAACCACACGCCAGCGGGCCGGGAAACAGATCTATGGGGGTGGACTGTGACAACTGAACAGGACTGGATTTTCGACGCGATCTGGGAGCTTTCAGACAAGAGCCTTGAACTTGGCCTGCCGGATGTGGCCAGCAGGCTGGAAGAGGCAATGGATGCCTTGTTGTATGCGCAGGCCGCGCCGGCCGGCGAAACATGGTTGCAGTTCAGGAGCCGGCGCAAAGCGCCAAGGGCAAGGCGTTTCAAGGCGGCATTGAGCGCCGTGGAACTGCACAGGCGCAACGCACGCGACATCTGGCAGAAAATGGCGCCGCAAAAGCCGGTGCGCAGCGGCCCATGGCGTGCGCCGCAGCTCGTGCACAAGCGCGTCAGGGCACGCGCCCGGGTCAGGTTGCTCGGGGCCGTCTCTGCCTGAATTCCCTATCCCTGCAGGCTGCGCACGCCCAGTTCGCCGTCTCGTGCCGCCAGCATGGCGAGGGCGGCTGCATGGCTGGCCGCGAGGGTGGTGAAATAGGGTATCTTGTCCACCAGCGCGACGTTGCGCATGGTGCGGCTGTCCTCTACTGCCTGGGCGCCTTCGGTGGTGTTCATCA
>JALSRF010000305.1 GCA_026984895.1 Paracoccaceae bacterium | reverse complement strand
CGGCCTTCCACAACGGCATCAGCGGCGCCAGCCCCGCGTGCAGGGCGAAAAAGCCGTCCAGGTCCTCGGCCTCGCCGATCAGCCCCGGGCGCGCCGGCGCGAAATCCCGGTCGCCGCGCGGCTGCACCACGTCCAGGCCGTCCATGGCCCCGCGCAGGATGATCACCACAAGGCGCGCATCGCCCGGCACCGCGGCCAGCGTCATGGTGGTCATCAGCGGATGCGCCGCCGCCGAACAGCCCAGCACGGCCGCCGCTTTCAGGACCCCCCTGCGCGAGATGGTGGATGTGCTCATTGCTCCGCTCTCCCTTGATCGTCGTTCGCCCGGTTCGGGCGGTGTCTTCGCCAGCCCCGCGTGCGGCGGGGCGCACTACGGCGCTCTGCTGCGCGCGCGCTCATCTACGGTTGAACTCGGCGCTGGACAGCACCAGGGCAATGCCCTCGGCGCGGCCCGGCGCCTCGGCCACCGCGCGCCTCAGCCCCGCGCCCGCCGCATCGCCCAGCGTGCTGTCCAGAAAGCTGCGCGGATCGCCCGCGCGCCCGGCCAGGCGCTCGGCCACATCGGTGGACCAGGCGATGCGCACCGCCAGTCCCTGCGGGGTGATCCAGTTCTCGGCCTCCTCGGGCCAGCCGTCGGGCCCGCGCGAGCCCATGAAGGGCTGCCCCATGGCCTGCAGCGGGCGTGCCAGCAGGCGAATCTGCTCCCGCTCCTTCAGGCCCAGAAGGTCCTGCCCGCGCAACCCGAAGGCAACCAGCGCCGAGGCGATGAAATCGAAGGGTTTCTTGGCCTTGTTGCCAAGCGGCCCCCAGGCGGCCGGATGTTCGAGCATGGCGCGGTAGCACGCGATCAGGTTGCCGCCGCTGTCGCGATAGGCCGCGGTGATGGCGCCGACCAGCGCCGGGTCGGGCGTGTCCGAGACGAAATGCACCGCCAGCTTGCGCGAAACATGCGCCGCCGTATCCGGGTGCAGCGCCAGGTCGTCCAGCACGGCCAGAATGTCCTCCAGCCGCGCGCGCCCCTTGCCGCCATAGCGCTTGCCCAGCACCGTCTCCGCCCCCGGCTCGGCCATCAACGGGTTGAACACGAACCCCTTGCCGGGGCGAAAACTCAGCCCGGTCAGCAATTCGGCCAGCTGGCGGACGTCGTCCTGGGTGTAGGACGCCCCCACGCCCAGCGTGTGCAGTTCCATCAATTCGCGCGCAAGGTTTTCGTTCAGCCCGGCGCCGCGCCGCTTGCCCAGCCGGGAATTCGGGCCCACCGATGCGCTCTGGTCCAGGTAGGTCAGCATGAAGGGATGCGTGACCACGGCCTTGAGCATGTCGGGAAAGCGCCCTGCCACATGCGGGCGGATCGCCTCGTCCACATAGGCAGGCGCGGCCAGGCGCATGGCAAGATTCTTCGCCACGGCGGTAAAGTGATCTTCCCAGAACCAGACCAGGCGCTCGCGAAAGGCGGTTTCGCTGTCGAGAATGCGCGCGATGCCATGCAGCAGGCCCAGGCCCGAAACCTGGCGCGCCAGAAGGCGGCGTTTGCGCTCTTCGCTGCCGGCAGCCCCGCCCGAGCCGCGCGGCGCCTTTTTCGCCTTGCGCTTGGCCATGCGCATGGCACGCGCCAGCGCGACGGCTTCGCGCGTGGATTTCACCGGGTAGCGGCGCGCCATGACATCCGTGCCCGACAGCCCCGACAAGAGCGCCTCGGGCAGGTCCGGCCCGACCGGCCGCACGCCGGGCCCCAGCCCATAGCCGAATCGAATGGCCGCGATGGTCGTTTCAGAAGTCACCGAAAAGCTCCGCCTTGGTTGTCCGTATCATGACTGATACGAAACCGTGGCAATTTTCCGGCGAAAAAAATCCGCCGTCGGGTCCGGGCCCCGGCCCACGCCCCGGACCGTGGCCCCAAAACCGCGGCCCCGTCCCGTGCCGCCGGCTCCCGCCGCCGGATGCCGCCGCCAGCGCCGGCCGTCAGGCCCCGCTCCCGGGTCCCGGCGTCAGGCCCGCCGCTCTGTCACCTCTGTCACCCGCGGTCAGGCGACATGTTCCAGCGCCGCCTCGGGCGCCAGCCCCAGCGCATGCACCACGTCGCGGGTCAGCTGCGGCTTGTTCAGCGTGTAGAAATGCAGCTGTTCGACCCCGCCTTCGATCAGATCGGTGCACAGTTCGGTGCATTGCGCGGTGGCCAGCAGGTCCTGCCGCCCGTCGCGCTCGGCCGCTGCAAACGCCTCTGTCAGCCAGCCCGGAACCCGGGTGCCGCAGCGCGCGGCAAAGGCCTGCACGCCCTTGAAATTCTCGATCGGCAGGATGCCCGGGATGATCGGCACATCGATGCCCGCCTTCTCGCACCGGTCGCGAAACCGGAAGAACGTCTCGGCCTCGAA
>JALSRF010000304.1 GCA_026984895.1 Paracoccaceae bacterium | reverse complement strand
GATGCCCCCATCCGTTCCATCCGCCCCGCCCGGCAGGCCGCTGGCGGTGCATGCGTTGCGCCATCTGCGCCGGCGAGCCCAGTTCCTCGGCGCTGATCTGGCCGTTGCCATCGCGGTCAATCGCCTGGAATGCGCGGGCCATCCGTTCGCGGATCCGGTCCTCGTGCAGCGCGCGGAATTCGTCCATCGACAGCGTGCCGTTGCCGTCGGCGTCGTATTTGCTCACCAGCGCTTCGAACCCTGCCTTTGCTTCCTCGGGCGTGATCCGGCCGTCCTTGTCGGCGTCGAAGGCGGCGGGAAATCCGCCCGGCATGCCCCCGTGACCCCGCGGCCCGTAGCCCCGCGGCGCGTAGCCCTGCGGCCCGAAGCCGGGAGCCCCGCCCATCATCGGGCGTCGGCCGCCCCACCAGCCGCCTTCGCCATGGGCAAGCGCCGCGCCCGTCAGCAGCGCGCCCGAGGCAAGCGCCGCCAGAACCAGTTTCGTCCTGCGTTTCATGTTCGCACCTTTCGTTTGCTTTTACGTCCGATCCCGCCAGCCTGGCCCGGGATTGTCGCGCGGGTATCCCGGCGCAGCGCGGTTTTGTATCGATCTGTCGCAAAGGCGCGTGCTGATACATTTTGCGACGAAATTCTTCGTCATCGGGGGCCGGCGCGCGCTAAAAGAGGCCATGAGCGAAAAGAAACGCATCCTGATCGTTGATGATCATCGCGAAATCCGCAGTGCTGTCAGCCGCTATCTGGAGAAGAACGGCTATCGCACCGCCACCGCGCGCGACGCACGGGAAATGGACGCGCGGCTGAAGGGCGGGCGTTTCGACCTGATCGTGCTGGATGTGATGATGCCGGGCGAGGACGGGCTGTCGGTCTGCCGGCGCCTGTCGGCCGAGGGCGTCGCGCCGATCCTGATGCTGACTGCGCTGGGCGAGGAAACCGACCGCATCGTCGGGCTGGAAATCGGCGCGGACGACTACCTGCCGAAACCCTTCAACCCGCGCGAACTGCTGGCGCGTATCAAGGCGATCCTGCGGCGCGCCGCCGCCGGCCCGCCGGGCGAACCGATCGCGGGGCGCAGGCTGCGCTTCGGCCCCTGGGTTCTGGACAGCGACAGGCGGCGCCTGACCCATGACGACGGCCACGAGGAACCCCTGACCAATGCCGAGTTTCGCCTGCTGAGCGCCATGCTGGCGCGCCCGCGGTTCGTGCTCAGCCGCGAACAGCTGCTTGACCTGACCAGTGGGCGCGAGGCCCATGTCTTCGACCGCACCATCGACAACCAGGTCAGCCGCCTGCGGCGCAAGATCGAAGCGGATCCCTCCCGCCCCGAGATCATCACCACGGTGCGCGGCGGCGGCTACACCCTGTCGGCCGATGTCAGGGACGCGCCATGAAATTCCCGTGGCCCCGAAGCCTGCGCGGCCAGCTTGTCGTGATCATCCTGGCGGCGCTGGCGCTTGCCCAGGGGCTGAGCCTGTGGCTGTTCGTGGACGAACGCGCCCAGGCGGTGCGTGCCGTGCTGGGGGCAGAGGTGGCCGAACGCGCGGCGAACGTGGCGGTGCTGCTGGATGAAACCCCGGTGGCCCTGCACGGCCCGGTGCTGCGTGCCGCCAGTTCGCCGCGCGTGCGTTTCGAGGAAAGCGCCGCCGCCCGGGTCGCCCCTCCCCGCAGCCCCCGCGAGCGCCTCGTCGCCCGGCGCCTGGCGGCGCTGCTTGGCAGCACCGGCAGCCCGCGGTTCCGGGTGCATATCCGCGACCGCCGCGCCGGCGCGCGCGCGCCTTCGATGGGTCGGATACCGGCGATGACACGGGGCATGAGCGAAGGGATGAGCGAACGGATGGGCCAGCGGATGGACCAGCGGATGGACCAGCG
>JALSRF010000303.1 GCA_026984895.1 Paracoccaceae bacterium | reverse complement strand
TGAACCAGTTCGGTGACTATACCTATTCGCGCAGCTACCGCGGCCCGATCAAGGCGCTTGTGCTGGACTGGAGCGGCACCCTTGCCGATGCCTATGTGATCGCGCCGGCGGTGGTGTTTGTCGAGGTTTTCGCCAACCAGGGGGTGGAGATCTCGATGGAAGAGGCGCGCGGCCCCATGGGGCTGCGCAAGGACCTGCACATCAAGGCCCTGTGCGAACAGCCCGAGATCGCCGAGCGCTGGAAATCGGTGAAGGGCCGCTACCCCGGGCCGTCGGACGTGGAGGCCATGTTCGCCGATTTCGTGCCCGCGCAGCTGAACTGCCTGCGCAACTACACCACGCTTCTGCCGGGCGTGAAGGATACGCTGAACCAGCTGCAGCGCCAGGGGCTTCGGATCGGCGTGTCCACCGGGTTCGTGCGCTCGATGGTGGATGTCCTGCTGCAGGACAGTATCCGCCAGGGCTTCACCCCGGACGCCACGGTTGCCGGGGACGAGGTCGAAAACGGGGCCCGGCCCAACCCGCACATGGTCTATCGCAACCTTGATCTGATGAACATCAGCGACATCAGGTCGGTGGTGAAATGCGACGACACGGTTTCGGGCATCGGCGAGGCGCTGAACGCCGGCTGCTGGGGCGTCGGGCTGGTGCGGTATTCGAACTATCTGAACATCAATTCGCTGGAAGAGGCCGCCGCCATGCCCGAAACCGAGCTTGCCCGCCGGATGGCGAAAACGCGCGCCATCCTGCAACAGGCGGGGGCACATTACGTCATCGATTCGCTGGTCGAAATCCCTGCCGTCATCGCCGACATAAACCAGCGCCTGGCCCGCGGCGAGAAGCCCTGAGAACGTTCTTCAATGACGTCGCCCCGCCTCGGCCTGTGCGCGCGCGTCGTCGTCATCGGCGTCGTCGTCGTCATCGGCGGCCTGTCCGTTGCCAGGGGCGGCGGAATTCGTGCCCGGGCGTCGGCGCGCGGCCTGCGGCCGGTCAGGTTTCGAACGTATGGCCGTAGACTCCGCGCCCGGTGATCCGCATGCCGGTCAGCGCGTGATCGGCGTGTTTCATGCGATGGCTCAGCAGCTTTCGGGTCATGCGCAGCAGCGTGTCCCGGTGGCGCGGGTCGCCGGCCAGATCCTTGGTTTCCGCGCCATCGTTGCGCATGTCGAACAGCAGCGGGGGCAGATCGGCGGCGAAATGCACCAGCTTGAAGTCGCCGGTGCGCAGGATCGCAACGCCGCCTTCGTTTGCGCCCAGCCCCAGGGCGCGCTGCGTGCGGGTCGGCGCGTCCGGCTCGGCGAAATCCAGTTCCATCATCACGGCGTCGCGCCAGCGGTCGGGCCTGCGGCCTTGCAGAAACGGGGTCAGCGCGCGCCCGTCCATGCCCGGGGGCACCGGCAATGCGGCCCGCTCAAGGATCGTCGGGGCGATGTCGGTGCTTTCGGTGAAGGCCGATACCCGGGTTCCGAACTGCTCCGGGTTGCGCGGGTCGCGCACGATCAGCGGAATGCGAAAGGCGGCATCGTAGATCTGGGCCTTGCCCCACATGTGGTGGTCGCCCAGCATTTCGCCGTGGTCGGAGGTGACGATCAGAAGCGTGTCGTCATACTGGCCGCTTTCCCTGAGAAACGAGATCACCCGCCCGACATGATGATCGACCTCGCTTGCCAGGCCCAGGTAGACGGCGCGCACCGCCTGCACATCGTCCGGGTTGTCGTCCGAGAGCCCGGCGCAGCCATGCACCGTATCGGCCAGCGGGATCAGGGTGCGCTGGTGGGCGATGAAGGGATGCAGCGCGTCTTCGCGCTGCGGGCCGGCGCGATGCAGGGGGCGGGGCAGGCGGGCCGGGTCGTGCATCCGGTTGTAGGGGGCCGGGGCCACAAACGGCGGGTGCGGGCGGATATAGGCCAGAAGGGCGAACCAGGGCTGCCGGCTGCGCGCCGACATGTCGTCCAGAAACCGGTCGGTCAGAAAGGCGGTATCGCTGTCCGGGGCCTGGTAGAGCGCCGGATCGTTCGGCCGCGGGGGGCGGCCCGGGTCGGGCGAGACCGGCGAATACAGTTCCCGGCGATCGGAAAAGCGGTAGCCTTTGGCGCGCAGGTGGTCGTGCCAGGCGGTGCTGCCCGACTCCAGGCGCATTTCCACCACCTCGCTGAAGCCCGGCAGGACCTGTTCGTAACTGGCAAGGAGCGGGTCGCCCGCGGGGCGGCCACGCGGGTCGCGGCTGGTGTCGGTATAGCCGTAGAGCAGCGGCTCGATCCCGCCCTTGCGCAGTTCCAGCGCCAGGTTGGTCAGCGCATCCGAAAGCGGCGTGCCGTTGCGCACCGAACGGTGGGTCATTGCGTAAAGCCCGGTCAGGATCGAGGCGCGCGACGGCCCGCAGGGG
>JALSRF010000302.1 GCA_026984895.1 Paracoccaceae bacterium | reverse complement strand
AAATCCCGAAGGGACGCGGCGCATTTTGGCAGCCAACGGCGCAGCTTGCAAACGCCGGCCCCGGGAATTGTCAAACCGCTCCTGCGCCCCATCGCCGAGGCGAAAGACATCCGGCCGGTCTTTGGAAAAGTCGGCCCAATGCTATCAAGCGCCATCTTCGCGGTCCCTTGCGACCAAGCCTGTATCGATCCGGCCACCGCCACTGCACACCATGAATAGCGTGCAGTGGCCCTCTTTTGCCGCAGGCGCCGACAAAAGGCATACGACAAGCAAGTCGCACCAAATCGAATGCGGCATTCGGCTGGCGGGGCGAGGCAGCGTTTGCGCAAGCAAATGCGTTCGCCCTGCCGGACGCATTCGATCTGGTGCGACAGGCTCCAACCCTTTCATCTTTCCCAAAATACTCTTGCCGAAGGCCTCGAATCCGCGCGCAGCGCGCCGGGCCCAACCCTTGCAGGCCGCAGGCCGAAAGGGGCGGGAGCCTCCCCCTTAGCGCCGTTTCACCCGTGTCGTTGGCGCAGCTTGGGTCGGGTCTTCGGGCCATGGGTGTTTTGGATACCGCCCACGCATATCCTTGCGCACATCCGCATAACTCGACCGCCAGAAACCCGGGAGATCCAGGGTTGTCTGAACTGGCCGGCGCGCCGGTGAAAGCAGGGTAATGCGCAGGGGTTTTCCTGCCACCTTTGGATGTGTTCGCACCCCGAACATCTCTTGCAGGCGCACGGAAATCTCCGGTGCCGCGCCGGAATAATCCACCGGCACCTTCTGACCCAACGGCGTTACGAAATATGCCGGGGCCAAGCGGTCAACCAATTGGCTTTGCTGCCAATTCAACATAGCTCGCAAAGCTGGAAGAAGGTCAAATCGCTTCCAGTCCTGCGCGTTACGAACCCCTTTCAGGTGCCCGGGCAGCCACGCCTCCAATTGCTCCAGTAGCGCCGCTTCGCGCATCTCGGGCACCTCGTGCCCGGCGTTACGTAGCAATTCGACTCGCGCCATGAAACGGCGTGCGGCCGCCGATGGGCAGAGGCCCAGCGCACGCACCCCGTCCAACATCGCCCGCGCCACCGCGTCTTGCGGTGCATCGCGCCAGATCCGGTCCTCCAGCACCACCGCGCCAAACCGCTCCTGACGCCGGGCGACAACCTTGCGCGCCCGGGCGTCCCACAGGCACATATCGTGCCAACCTATCGCGGCGCCATGCACCTCGCGCAGCTCGGCTTCACTCAACGCAAAAGCCCGCCGGATGCGCGCGTCCCGGCGCGCGCCGTCGGTCTCGACCACGACCAACAGGCGTTGCCCAGCCAGCGCATCGGCCCCATCCAGCTGCGCGCCCGCCCCTCCGGACAGAACATAGCGCGGCTCGTCGCCCTTGCGCCGCAATCCGATCCGGTCGGGCCAGGCCAGCGCGGCCATTTGCGCAGGGGTCAGCCCGGTCTGCGCCCCCGCGCTGCGCGCCAGCCGTTTCGTCTCGCTTCGCAGCTCTGCCAACAGCGCCCGATTTGCCGCACTGTTCGGGCGCTCCAGCACCCGCAGCCGCTCGGCCATATCCGCACCCGCCCCACGCGGCAACGGATCGCGCGCCTGCGCCAGTGCCGCCAAAGGCGCCGCGCCGCGCCCTGCCTCCAGCAACATATGCGCCAGACGTGGATGCACCGGAAGGTGGGCCATTTTTCGCCCGTGATCGGTAATCCGTCCGGCACTATCCAGCGCGCCCAGCCGCACCAGCAAGCTGCGCGCGTCGGCCAACATGCCCGGATTGGGCGGCGTCAGAAAGGCCAGATCTTCGCCGTCCCGTGCCCCCCAAAGCGCCAGTTCCAACGCCAGTGGCGTCAGGTCGGCCACCTCGATCTCTGCCGGCGCAAAAGCCGCCAGCGCGCCCTCTTGGCCGCGCGTCCACAGCCGGTAACACACCCCCTCGGCCACCCGTCCAGCGCGGCCCCGGCGCTGCTCGGCTTCGGCCTTGGAAACGCGTTCGGTAACCAGCCGTGTCATGCCGTTACCCGGATCGAACCGGGCGCGCCGTGCCAATCCCGCATCGACCACCACCCGTACGCCGGGGATGGTCAGGCTGGTTTCGGCAATCGAGGTCGCCAGCACCACCCGCCGCTGGCCGTCACGCCCAGGCCGTAGCGCCGCCCGTTGCGCCTTGAAGTCCAGTGCGCCGTATAATGGCAAAGCCTCGACGTTGCCGGGCAAGGCAGAGCCAAGCGCCCCCAACGCCCGGCGGATTTCGCCTTCTCCGGGCAGAAACACCAAAACATCGCCGTCGGTTTCCGCCAGGGCGTCCACCACGATATCCGCCACCAGATGCTCCAGACGCACCCGTTTATCGACCGGGCGTTCCAGCCAGCGCGTTTCCACCGCAAAGGCGCGGCCTTGCGATTTCACGATCGGCG
>JALSRF010000301.1 GCA_026984895.1 Paracoccaceae bacterium | reverse complement strand
CCGATCACAACCGCCCTGGGCTCGGGTCTTTGGGCGAAGGCAAGCATGGCCTCCACGTCGTCCAGGTCGCGAAACCCGATCACGCCGGGCAGATCATTGCCCTGCACCGGAATGAAAAACGACGCCGATCCGGTGGCGATCACCAGCTTGTCATAGGGGGTCGTTCCTTGCGGTGTGACCACCAGTTTCCTGTTCCTGTCGATCTTCACCACGGGTTCGCCGAACCGGGTGGTGATGCCGCGTTCGGCATACCACTGCGCGTCATGGGTGATGATTTCATCGCGTTCGCGTTCGCCCGCCAACACGCACGACAGCAGGATCCGGTTGTAGTTTCCGCGCGGCTCGGCGCCGAAAAGGGTAATGTCAAAGGCCGATGTGTCGAGTTCCTCCAACAGCCGGCCCGAGGCCATGCCAGCACCGATGACAACAAGTTTACAGGTCATGTTTCGCTCCAACCGCGCCAGGAATCGTTTGGCCACGGTGATACGACTTGTTCGTGTTGCTGTCTGTTGCTAAGAAATCGGATAGTCGTTGCAAATAATGCAACACCCATGGAGGGTCACCCGTGCGCCATCTGCAAGTCCTCAAATACATAGAGAAAATTTCCAGGACCGGCTCGCTGCGCTCAGCGGCAGAGGAGCTTGGCATTACCCCTTCCGCGTTAAACCGCCGCATATTGGGGGTGGAAGCGGAACTGGGAGTCGAGATTTTCGAACGTCACCCCGCCGGCATGCGCCCCAATGTCGCCGGGGAGATCCTGTTGAAGCACATTCGCGACCAGCTGGCGGACATGGAACGGGTGAAGTCGCGCATTGCCGATCTGTCGGGGATGCGGGCAGGCCACGTCAACATCGCAACCACCCGCGAAATGGCGCCCTATTTCCTGCCCGATCTGATCAAGGCCCATCTGAGCGAATTTCCCGCCGTCACCTTCAGCGTCAATCTGCTGGAACGCGGCGAGGCCGAGAACTCTCTGGTCGATAACAGCAACGACATTGCCTTTGTGTTTCAGCCGATGCATCTGCAGATCATGCAGGCGGTCTATACCGGCCCGCAGGACATGTTCGCGGTGATCTCGAAAGATCATCCGCTGGCCCGTCGCAAGGCGCTGTATATCTACGATTGCACCGATTTCCCGCTGATCTTGCCCAAGCGCCCCGAAGGCATCCGCCAGATTCTGGATGAAATCGCCGCCAAGGTGGGCCTGACGCTGGCACCGAGCGTGGAGTCCAATTCGCTGGAGCTTCTGCGGCTGATGTCGCAAAACCGGCGGGCGATCAGTTTCTGCCTGCCGATCAACCGGCGCCCCGACCTTGAGCGGGCCGGTCTGCTGGCGGTGCCGCTGAATACCCGCGGGGTGCCCGCCGGGATCCTGGTGGGGGGGCATCTGAAGGGCCGCACCCTGCCTGTGGCCGCCGCCCGTTTCCTCGAAACCGCGAACCGGACCCTGGCAACCCGGTTCTCGTGAATGGCTGCGCCAGGACGCGCACCATTTGCGCGACAGGCCGGGGCGCGCGCGAGTTGCCATCAACCTGTCCCGGATGATAGGCGAAAGCCGGCGCCACGCAATGCCACGCGCTGTTTCGCGAAGGGGCCTTGCGGCAATTGCCTCCGTGGCGAAACACCGACCGGCCCTGCCTGAAGAAGGATTTGGACATGTTTCACTATTCGCTGGTTCACTGGTCCGCATTCCTGTCGGCGGCCGTGCTGCTGAACCTGTCTCCGGGGCCGGACATGGCCTTCATCCTCGGGCAGACCGCCCGTGGAGGCACCAGGGCGGGATTTGCCGCAATGCTGGGCATATGGGGCGGTGCCTTCGGGCATGTGATCATGGCGGCGGCCGGGCTTTCGGTGATCCTGGCGACCTCGGCCCTGGCCTTTTCGGCTGTCAAGTGGGCTGGCGCCGCCTACCTGATCTGGCTGGGCGTGAAGGCGCTGCGCGCAAAGGGCGGGTCGTTTTTTGCCGATACGGGGTGGCGCGATGCCGGGTTCATGTCGATCTGCAAACAGGGCGCGCTGGTCGGGCTTCTGAACCCGAAGGTGGCCATCTTCTTTCTGGCGTTCCTGCCGCAATTCGTGGTGGCGGGTGCGGGTCCCGTCCCGGCCCAGCTGTTCCTGCACGGACTCCTGATCATCGCGGTTGCGGGCCTGATCGAGCCCCCGCTTGTGATTGCCGGAGGAAAACTGGTATCGCGGCTGCGCGCCGATGAGCGGATCGGGCTGTGGGCGGAGCGATCCCTCGGGGCCGTTCTGGTGTCGCTGGGGATCGGACTTGCGCTGGAAAACAGGTAGGGCGCGCCAGTCCGACCGCAGGCACGGCGGTGACGCTTGGGGGCTTTTGGAACCGGAGAATGCGCGTGAACCCGGACGAGACCGCGCGCAGGCTCGTGGCGAAGATGTCAGGGTGA
>JALSRF010000300.1 GCA_026984895.1 Paracoccaceae bacterium | reverse complement strand
TGCTGGCGCTGGCCGACAAGGGCTGGCGCAAGGCCTGCGAGGACGATCCGCACCTGCTGGACGGGCTGAACGTGCATGCCGGGCACCTGACCTGCTATGCCGTGGGCCGCGCGCTGGAAATGGATGTGCTTTCACCGGCGCTGGCGCTCAGGGAATAGTGCCGAAAGCTCGCGCCCGAAGACCGCGCCCGTCGTCACGCGGTCTTTCCCTTCTTCTGTCGATAAATATCCCCGCCGGAGGCAAAGGGGCCGGGGCGATGCCCCGGCCCGCCGCGCCCGCCGCCAGGCGGGCGCAATTCCCGTGCAGGCGCCTACTTCTTCAGCGAAGCGGCGATTTCCTTCAGCAGATCGATCTCGCTCGGGCCCGGATCTTCGGCCGGGGCTTCTTCCTCGGGGCCCTTGGCCTTGTTCACGGCCTTGACCAGCAGGAAGACCACAAAGGCGATGATCAGGAAGTTGATGACGGCCATGATGAACTTGCCATAGGCAAAGACAGCCGCATCCTCGCCCTCGCCCAGCTTGATCCCAAGCCCCGAAAAATCGATCCCGCCCATGAACAGGCTGATGATCGGGTTGATCAGGTCTTCGACCAGGGAGCCGACAATCGCGGTAAACGCCGCACCGATGATGATACCGACGGCCATGTCCATGACATTGCCCTTGGCGATGAAATCCTTGAACTCTTTGATCATTTCAGGTCCTCACTGTCCCACATTGCACGAACCCGAAGCCGATGCCCGGGCCTTGATCGCGTCAGTCTACCAGAGACAGCCCGACTTCGCCCCCGATATCTGGGGGGAAATTTCGGGCAGAGTCATCATTGCAACAGACCCGGCAGGCCCGTGCGCGCGCGCCGGCGCCGGGCGCTTCGCGTCAGCCGGTGTGGATTTCGCCGGACAGGGGGACGCAGGGATACTGGGACAGGGGGACAGGGATACAGAGGCAGGGGGACAGGGGGACGGAACGGGGGGCGTATCGCCGCGTCGCGCCTTTCGGGGCGGCGCAGCTCCGGCCTGCGCGCTGCCGCGATGCAACCGGCAGAAAAATGCCCCGCCGGCAAGGGCGGGGCAAGGTCGTGCCGTGGCACTGGCCACAGGCACCGGCGGTAAGCCTGAAATCCGATCCCGGCTCAGCGCATCTCGGCGCGAATCTGCTGGCGCAGGATGTCGATGGGCACGGTCCTGCCGTCCTGGCGAAAGCTCCAGTAGGTCCAGCCGTTGCAGCTCGGGGCGCTTTCCAGCGCCGCGCCCACCTGGTGGATCGAGCCGCGAACGTCATCGGCGATCAGCGTGCCGTCGGCGCGCACCTTTGCCGTCTTGCCGCGCGGGCTGATCAGGATTTCGCCCGGGCGCAGCAGCCCGCGTTCGACCAATTGGCCGAAGGGCACCCGCGGCTCGGCGCGCTTGGACGCGGACACCTCAAGCGCCGCCTTGTCGAACCTGCGCACCTTCGCCAGCCGCCTTTCGGCCACCTCGCGATAGGCCGCCTCGCGTTCGATGCCGATGTAGTCGCGCCCCAGCATTCTGGCCACGGCGCCCGTGGTGCCGGTGCCGAAGAACGGGTCCAGCACCACGTCGCCGGGATTGGTCGTGCCCACCAGCACCCGGTGCAGAAGGCTTTCGGGCTTTTGCGTCGGGTGCGCCTTGTCGCCCTTGTCGTCTTTCAGCCGCTCATGCCCGGTGCAGATCGGCAGCACCCAGTCCGACCGCATCTGGATGCCCTCGTTCAGCGCCTTCAGAGCCTCGTAGTTGAAGGTGTATCTGCTGGCCTCGGCGCGCGACGCCCAGATCAGCGTCTCGTGGGCGTTGGTAAAGCGCTTGCCGCGGAAATTCGGCATCGGGTTGGACTTGCGCCAGACCACGTCGTTGAGGATCCAGAACCCCTCGTTCTGCATTGCCGCGCCAACGCGGAAGATGTTGTGATACGAGCCGATCACCCAGATCGCCCCGTGCGGCTTCAGCAGCCGGCGCGCAGCCCTGAGCCAGTCGCGGGTGAAGCGGTCATAGGCCTTGAAGGAATCGAACTGGTCCCAGGCGTCATCGACCGCATCGACGCGGGAATTGTCGGGCCGGTGCAGATCGCCCCTGAGCTGCAGGTTGTAGGGCGGGTCGGCGAAGATCAGGTCGATCGAACCCGCGGGCAGGCCGTTCATCACCTTGATGCAATCGCCGGACAGTATCTGGTTCAGCGGAAGCTTCTTCGCTTCCTTGCGGGTTTTCGTCGTCATCTCTGCCTCTCTCTTCGCGCCGGTTGTCCGGCGCAGATTTTGGGGACAAGGATGATTCAAAGGCGATTCGACGTCAATTTCTTTTTTGAATCAAGAGGTTACATTTTTTCTTGATACAAGATATTGTGCACCGGCCGGAACGAACGCCTATGATGAGGGGTCGGTCCGAGATTTCGCAGCGCT
>JALSRF010000299.1 GCA_026984895.1 Paracoccaceae bacterium | reverse complement strand
CGCCGTCTTTCGTTGTTAAGGATTTTGCGGCACCATCTGATCCGGGCAGGCAGCAACCGGAGGCAACCGTGACACCGATGACAAGAATTCTTTTCCTGGTTGCCGCCGCGGCGCTTGGCGCGTGCAGCGCCATGATCCCGCCCTCGCCTGGCGGCGCGGGCCGCGCGGCGCTGACAGCGGCGCCGTCCGGGGCAGGGGGCGGCACCGCCACGGCCACCGCCACCGCCACCGCCACGGCCGCCGGGCCGGCAGGCAGCGCGGGGGCAAGCTGCGCTTCGGCCCCGCGGCGCGGCGTGGACGTGAAATCCCTGCCGCCCATGCGCGTTGCCGGCGCGCAGGTCGAGGTTCCGCGCAGCCTGCGCGTGTCGGAAAGCAACGCATTGATGCCCAATGCGGATATCGTCTGGCGTGGCGACCCGTTCGGCGACCGCTATCGGCAGGTCGGGGCGATCTTCGAACAGGCCATCGCCCAAGCGGGCCAGAAGCTGCACGGCAAGGTTCCGGTGGTCGTGCACGTGCGGGTCTGCCGGTTCCATGCGCTGAGCGAACGCGCCCGCTACACCACGGGGGGCACTCATGCGATCAGATTCGTGCTGACGCTTACCAACCGCGATACCGGCGCGGTGGTGGTGCCGGCCCATCTGGTGAAAACGCGCCTCAGGGGCTACGGGGGGGCCAGGGCGCTGGCGGCCGAACATGCGGGGCTGACGCAGAAACTGCGCATCACGCGCCACCTCGCCGCGGTGTTGCGCCAGGAGATGACCGGCATTGCGATGGCGCCGATTGCCGAGCCGGAACTGGCCGGCGTGCCGGCAGATGGCTGAAGGCGCACGCGCGGGCGCGCTGCTGGACGCCTGTGTGCTGTATCCCACGGTCATGCGCGAAATGCTGCTGGGCTGTGCCGCGCGCGGGCTGTTCCGACCGCTCTGGTCGCGCCGGATCGAGGCAGAATGGCTGCACACGGCGGCGCGCCGCGACACGGGCCGCGACACGGGGCGCAATACGGGCCGCGACACGGGGCGCGATGCAGGGCGCAATACGGCGCGCAATACGGGGCGCAATACGGGGCACGATGCGGGGGCGCACGGTGCCATCCTTGCCCGGGGCGAGGTCGCGCGGCTGCATGCGGCCTGGCCCGGGGCCAGGGTCGAAGCGCGCGCCGGGCTGGAAGCGCAACTGTGGCTGCCGGATCCGGCGGACCGGCATGTGCTTGCGGCGGCGATCAGCGCGCGTGCCAGGTGGATCGTCACCCAGAACCTGCGGGATTTCCCGCGCCGCGTGCTGGGCGAATTCGCGCTTGAGGCGGTTCACCCCGATGCGTTCCTGTTCGGGCTCTGGCGGCAGCAGCCGGGGGTTGTGCGGCAGGTGGCCACGGCTGTGCATGACGAGGCCGTGCGGCTGTCGGGGCAGGGCTGGTCGGTGCGCCGGTTGATGAAAAAGGCCCGCCTGCCGCGCCTGGGCAAGGCGCTCGAACAGGCCGCGGCCAGCCCCCGGGCGGCGCCGGCACTGGCGCGCGGCCGTCGGCGCTGAGCCGCAGGTCAGCGGCGCGTCCACGCCTTTTCGTTGCGGCGAATGGCGCGAATGCGTTCTTCGGTTTTCGGGTGGCTCATCAGCCAGGCCGGAAGCGTGCCCGACCCGGACCGCGCAAGCGCGTCGAGCTTTTCGAACATGCTGATCTGCGGCGCGGTGCCGATGCCCGCCTTCATCAGCAGCGCCGAGGCATAGGCGTCGGCCTCGAACTCATCGTCGCGCGACATCCGGGCCGCAACCAGGCTGGTCAGGAAGCCGGCCAGATAAACGCCCAGCCCCGGCAGGAAGCGCGACAGGACCATGGCCAGCGCCGTGCGCAGCGCGTTCTGCCCGGAAAAATCGATCATCCTGCGGCGCGAATGGCCAAGCGCGACATGGCCCAGTTCGTGGGCGATGACGCTGGTCAGTTCCTCGGCGCTGATCTCGCCGGCGATGTATTTGCGATAGAGGCCGCGGGTGATGAAGATCCGCCCGTCGGGCGCCGCCAGCCCGTTGATCGGTTCGATTTCATGGATGTGCACCCTGATGCCGGGCAACGCCAGCGCGCGCGCCAGCCGGTCGGTGCGCCTGCGCAGCGCCGGGTCGGCCAGTTCGACCGAGCGCGCATCCAGTTCGCGCGCCGTGCGCCAGGCGGAAAACCGGTACATGATCACGCCGGACAGCAGCGCCAGCAGCAATGGGGTGAGCCTCAGCATGGGTCCGATATGGGCATGCGCGCGCCCCGAGGCAATGCATCGGTGCCGCCGATTTCGCACGCGCGGCTTTCTTGCGCGCGGCCCGTGCGCGGGCGGCGGTTCGGGCGCCGGTTGCAGGCCTCATGGCGGGCCGAGGCGGCAGGCGGCCCTGCCGTCGGGAGGCGGCGCGCCGCCGGGACGCCCGGCCATG
>JALSRF010000298.1 GCA_026984895.1 Paracoccaceae bacterium | reverse complement strand
AAAATCGGTATCGTGGGCGCGGGACAGATGGGAAACGGCATTGCCCATGTCTGCGCCCTTGCCGGCTATGACGTGACCATGACCGACATCAGCGACGCGGCGATGAAACGGGCGATGGAAGTGATCGAGCGAAACCTTTCGCGCCAGGTCGCAAGCGGGAAGATCACCGAAAACGACAAGGCCGCAGCTCTTGGACGCATCACCCGCACCGGGAACCTGGCCGATATCGGCGCCAGCGACCTGGTGATCGAGGCAGCCACCGAACGCGAAACGGTGAAGGATGCCATATTCGCCGATCTGCTGCCCCATCTTGGCCGCGACACCATCCTGACATCCAACACCTCGTCGATCTCGATCACCCGCCTGGCATCAAGGACGGACCGGCCGGAAAAGTTCATGGGGTTTCATTTCATGAACCCCGTTCCGGTAATGAAACTGGTGGAACTGATCCGCGGCATCGCCACCGACGACGCCACCTACCGTGCCTGCCTCGGCGTTGTCGAACGGCTCGGCAAGACCGCGGCGAGCGCCGAGGATTTTCCCGGCTTCATCGTCAACCGCATCCTGATGCCGATGATCAACGAAGCCGTCTACACCCTGTATGAGGGGGTCGGTTCGGTCCGATCGATCGACGAATCGATGAAACTGGGGGCGAACCACCCGATGGGGCCGCTGGAACTGGCCGATTTCATCGGGCTTGATACCTGCCTTGCGATCATGAATGTCCTGCATGACGGGCTGGCCGATACCAAGTATCGCCCCTGCCCGCTGCTCACGAAATATGTCGAGGCCGGCTGGCTGGGGCGCAAGACGCAGCGCGGCTTCTATGACTATCGGGGCGATACGCCGGTGCCGACGCGCTGACCGGCCCGGCCGCCGCCGATCAGCGCTTCTTCGCGCCGGGATCCCCGCCCAGAGAAAGCGTGTGCGCGCGCAGCCATTCCATGAACCCACGCGGGTTCGAAGCCCATTTCTTCAAGTCTTCGGGCAGCAGCGGATCGCCGACCACGGGATGCTGGGGCTTGTTGAGCGCATGCACGACCTCATGCAGCAACAACCCCTGGCGCAGCACCGGCGATATGTGGTCGGCCACAAGATAGGCGCGCGAATTCTGACCCGGGAAATAGATCGGCAGCACGGTGGCCCCCGAACGCGCGATCATCTTGGCCGTGAACGGGTTCCATTCCTTTTCGACTGCCGGCCCGAACAGCGTTTTCGACGAAGCCACCGCGCCGGCGGGGAACAGGATGACCACCCCGCCGCCCTTCAGGTGCTCCATCGCCTTGCGGCGCATCTTGAGGCTTTCGTTGAGCGCGTCCTGCTCGTGCGGGAAAGGCACCGGCAGCATGAACTGCCTGATCTCCTTCACCCCGGACAGCAGCGAGCGCGTCAGGATCACGAAATCGTCGCGTCGCCGGCCGATGAGATCGGCCATCACCATGCCGTCAACCAGCCCGTGCGGATGGTTGGCGACCACGATAAGCGGGCCGGTCTTCGGGATGATCTCCACGCGCTCGGGCGGCACGACCAGGTCGATCCCCATCGCTTCCAGCGCCTGCGGGAAAAACGCCGCGCCTTCCTTCACATCGCCACGCTCGAACTGGCGCACCTTGCGCAGCAGCGTGATCTTTCCGGTCATCCATTCGATGCCGCGGATCAGGAAGGCCTTGCGCGGGTCCGGGAAGGAGCCGGCGTAGGAAAGTTTGCGCTTGTCGTAGGGGATGTAGTCCCTTTTCGGGTCCCTGTTATCCGGCAAGACCGCATGTTGTGCCCGTTCCATCTTGTCCCCGCCTTTGTTGCCATAGCCCCGATAACACGCAGCTTACACGTCTTCGCCGAACTTGTCCGCCACCAATGCCTCGATCGCGTCTGCCAGTTTTTCGGCCTGTGCGCCGGATGTGCGCAGCTCGATGTGCGAGCCTTTCGATGCGGCCAGCATCAGCAGCCCCATGATGCTGTCGCCCGAGGCATTCATGCCATCCTTGAAAACCTCTGCGGTGGCGTCATGGGCTTCGACCACTTCGACCAGCTTGGCCGAGGCCCGGGCATGCAGCCCTTTTTCGTTGATGATCTTCAATGTGCGAACCGTCATGCGTTCCACCTGCGGCTATCGTCATTCATTCCGGGAATCGAAACTGTCAATGTACTTGCGCCCCGCTTCCTTGGCCAGTTCCACGGCCTTTTGCACGCTCAGGTGCCGGGACTTCGCAAGCTTGATCAGCATCGGCAGATTTGCGCCGTAGATGATCTTCCTGTCCGCCGGCGCGCAGGCCATCAGCGAAAGGTTCGCCGGCGAGCCGCCGAAAAGATCGGTCACCACGACAACGCCCTGCCCCATGTCCACGCTGTCCGCCGCGGCGCAGATCTCGGATTGCTTGCGGACGCGATCATGGTCGACATCGATCGAAATCACCTGGATCCCCGTCTGCT
>JALSRF010000297.1 GCA_026984895.1 Paracoccaceae bacterium | reverse complement strand
CCCAGGTTGAGCCAGACATCGGGCTGGTTGCCCTCGATCGTATCGACCGGCAGCAGACCGTCCGTCGACCCGCCGCCGCCGCCGGGCGCGTCGTTTTCATCCAGAGGCGAAAGAACGCTTGCCGGATCGACCGGTGCGCCGCCCTGGCCGGGCACGTCATCCTCGTTCAGCGGCGCGATCGGGTCGTCCGGTCCCGCGCCGTCCGGTCCCGCGCTGTCAGGGCTGGCGCCGTCAGGCCCTTCGCCGCCCCCGGAAGGCGATAGGCCGATCCCGTCGAGAATATCGCCTGCACCGCTGGCTGAACCATCCGCCGACGGATCGTCCGCCCCGTTGTCCGGCGTGTCCGTATCTTCGGGGTCCATGGCATCGGCATGCTCCATGATCCCGGGAAGGATCGCCAGAGGTACCAGCGCCAGTAACAGCAGCCCCATGCCCATTTCGCACCTGTTTCAAAACTTCAGACTGCGCGACGATAGCAGGGAAATGCCGGTTCTCATCACGAATTGTAATTACAATTCAGTTATTTAGAATGATACCGATCGCCGCGGGTTTCGGTCAGGACCCGATATCGGCCTCGATCAGGCTGATGGAACTCAGGTCAATTCCGGCCGCATCCGGGATGCGCAGCACCTCGTCTCCGTCCAGCGTCACGATCACTTCGCCCGGCCGGTAGCCCGGGGCCAGTCCGACCACGGGCGAAGGATGGTGGCGCGGATCGTAGGCCAGCACCACGGTATCGCGTTTGGCGTCGAATTCCTGCATTTCGATCGGACGCCCCTTTTTCACAAGCCGTCCGCGCTGGACGACCTCGGCTATGCTTCTGGGGCCCAGCGCTTCGGCATGGCTCTCCTGTTCGGTTGTGGGCTTTCGAATCCTCGACATGCCGCGCAGCACCCGCGACAATACCGAGTTGTTCCGTGCGCCTCTTGAATCCTGGTCGTGCATCGTGGCCTCTGGTGTGACGTCAATTCAGGCAACTCTCGACTTACCTGCGGGCATCAGACACCCCAATTGTGGTCAATTTATGCAGTATCTGGGCAAAAACGAAAATTTTTTGGAGGACCGCCGGTGGCGCGAGAGCCGCGTGATGCCCCGCGGGGCAAACGGGGCGTGTCGCTCTATCGCGTTGAACTGGGGGCGGCGGGCGGTTATGAAGCCCGCGAAGGCGCAAGGATGACGATACCCGCATGAACATGCTTGGCACATTCGTGAAGCCCATGCACCGCGAGGGCGTGCGGTTCGTGGCAATCTTTGCCGCGATTACGGTCGTGCTGTTCTGGCTCTGGGCGCCGCTGGGCTGGGTCGGCCTCGGCCTTACGGTCTGGTGCTACTACTTCTTCCGCGACCCCAGGCGGACCACGCCCGTGCGCGACGGCCTCGTGGTCAGTCCCGCCGACGGGGTGGTTTCGTTGATCGAGCCGGCGATCCCGCCCGCCGAACTGGGCATGCCGGCCCGGCCGCTGACCCGGGTAAGCGTGTTCATGAACGTCTTCAACTGCCATGTTAACCGGGCGCCGGTCGGGGGCCGGGTCGAGGCCGTCGCCTATCGGCCGGGGAAGTTCCTGAATGCCTCGCTGGACAAGGCCAGCGAAGAGAACGAACGCAACGCGCTTCGCATCCGCATGGCGGACGGGCGCGAGGTGGCGGTGGTGCAGATCGCCGGGCTGGTGGCGCGGCGCATCGTCAGCTTCGTGAACGGCGGAGAGCAGCTGCAAACGGGCGAGCGGTTCGGCCTGATCCGGTTCGGCTCGCGCCTGGATGTCTATCTCCCCGAGGGCGTGGCGCCCCTGGTCTGCCTGGGCCAGACCATGACCGCCGGCGAAACCGTGATGGCCGATCTCGCTTCCAGCGAGCCCCCCCGTGCCGGTCGGACAAGCTGAGCCATGGGACCTGTTGGCCGAAAGACCGATTCCGAGGTGTCGATCACCCAGCTGCTGCCGAACCTGATCACGATCACCGCGATCATCGCCGGGTTGACCGCCGTTCGGTTCGGCTTTCAGGGGGACTTCGAGAAATCGGTGCAGCTGATCCTGCTGGCCGCGGTGCTGGACGGGGTGGACGGCCGTCTGGCGCGGATGCTGAAAAGCGACAGCAAGCTGGGCGCGGAGCTGGATTCGCTTGGCGATTTCCTGAACTTCGGCGTGGCCCCTGCGCTGGTGGTCTATTTCTGGGCCCTGCGCGAGGCGGTGCCCAGCGAAGGCTGGGTGGCGGTCCTGATCTACGCGGTTGCCTGTGTCTTGCGCCTGGCCCGGTTCAACGTGGCGAGCAAGTCCGAAAACCAGGCCGGAACAAGCCGGGATTTCGTTGGCGTTCCGGCCCCCGCGGGGGCCATCCTGGTGATGCTGCCGATGTATCTGTCGTTTTCGGTGTCGGATTCGCCGGTGCTGCCGGCAGGGCTGATCGGCCTTTACATGGTCGGCATCGGTTTCCT
>JALSRF010000296.1 GCA_026984895.1 Paracoccaceae bacterium | reverse complement strand
CGTCCGGCGCGCCGTTCGTGCCAGCGGAACAGCCGCTCCAGCCCCGGCCCGGACAGGGCGTCCTCGATCGCGGCAAAGCCCTGCTCGCCATGCAGGCTGGCGGCAAAGTCGCGGTCCTGCGGGCGCGGCGCGGGCAGCCGGGCATGGCCGGCTTCGGCGGGCGGCACCACGCAGCCGTTGGCGCCCGGGTGGACCGCGGCGATGTTGAACCCGGTGCCAAGCCCGATGACCAGCCGGCTGGCCGGCGCGCCGCAACGGGGCAGGGCCGCGCCGCCCGCTGCCGGGACAAGCGGCCGCAAGGCGTCGTCGCCCAGGCTGTCGAGCGCATGGCCCTGGGCCTGGAGATCGTTCAGGATGGCCACGTTCCGGGCCCCGGTGATCTGCGCCAGTTGCGCGCGGGTGATCTCCCAGTTCAGGTTGGTCATGCGCGCGCGCCCGTCGCGCACCGGTCCGGCAACCGCCAGGCAGGCCCCCGCGCAGGCCGGCTGCCCGATGTCGCGCAGGTAGCGCTCCAGCACCGATTGCAGGCTGTCGTGATCGCGGTTGGCATAGCGGCGCATGCTGTCGCCAAGCAGCGTGCTCCCCCGGGCAAGGGCAAGGCGCGTGTTGGTGCCGCCGATATCGGCCAGCAGGTTGAGGCGGGTCTCGTCGTTGCGGGTGGTCATCAGTGTGTTGCCAGCGCGTCCTGAAGCATCGTCATGCTGCGTTTCGCGGTCCTTTTCATGGTGTCGAAATCCACGTGAACCAGGCCGAAGCGCTTGCCGTAGCCCTGGGCCCATTCGTAGTTATCCAGAAGCGACCAGAAGAAAAAGCCCCGAATGTCGGCGCCCGCGTCGAGTGCGCGGCGCAGCGCCTCGAGGTGGCGGGCGATGAAGGCGCAGCGCGCCCGGTCGTCGATGCGCCCGCCGATCGGGCGGTCCTCCAGGGCGATGCCGTTTTCGGTCACCACGATCGGGGGCGCATCCGGGTGGCGGCGGGCGATGCGCAACAGCACCCGGGTCAGACCCTCGGGGAAGACCTCCCATCCCATGGCGGTTTTTTGCAGCGGACCCGGGACTTCGCGAAGCGCCGGCCAGGGGGCGCCCGGTTCGGCCGCGATCAGCTGTCGCGTATAGTAGTTCACGCCCAGCCAGTCGAGCGGACGCGATATCCGGTCCATGTCCGCCTGCCAGCCGCCCGGAAGATGCGCCCGCAGCCCGGCCAGGGCCGGTGCCGGGTAGCGCCCATGCAGCAGCGCCTCCACGAACCAGCGGTTGAGCAGCGCGTCGTGGCGGCGTGCCGCGTCGCGGTGCCGGGCCCCGGCTTCGGCCGGCGCCACATCGGCCAGATTCAGCACGATGCCAAGGTTCTGCTGGCCCAGCGCGCGCAACCGGGCAAGCGCTTCGCCGTGGGCCAGAAGAACGTGATGCATCGCGCGCGCCGCCGTAGGCAGGTGGCGCAGCCCCGGCGCGTGGACGCCTTCGAAATGGCCCAGCCAGGCGATGCAGTGGGGTTCGTTCACGGTGGCGACCGCGCTCAGCCTGTCGCCGATGCGCCGGATCACGATTTCGCAGAAATCGGCAAAGCGATGTGCGGTGTCGCGCCGGCTCCAGCCGCCGCGTTCGGCCAGCGCCTGCGGCAATTCCCAGTGGTAAAGCGTGGCATAGGCCGCCAGTCCGCGCGCCAGCATCGCATCCACCAGGCGATCGTAGAAATCGAGCCCGCGCGCGTTCACCGAGCCGGTGCCCTCGGGCAGGACCCGCGCCCAGTTCACCGAGAACCGGTAGGCGTCGAAGCCGCGCAGCAGGTCCAGGTCTTCCTCGTAGCGGTGGTAGTGCGCGCAGGCCAGCGCCGCGTCGCTGCCATCGGCGATCGCGCCCGGTTTGCGGGCGAAGGCATCCCAGTGCGTCGGCCCGGCGCCGCCAAGGCTCTGGCCCTCGATCTGGTAGGCCGACGTGGCTGCGCCAAAGACAAAGCCCGGCGGGAAATCCCGGCGGGCGAGCATCAGCCGCGGTCGCCCGGGGCGGGGCCGTTGCCCGGGGCGGGGCCCGGGACGGGGCCGGTGGACTGACCGATCACCAGTTCGGTTTCCAGCAGCCGGCGGGCGGGCGGCGCGCCGGGCGAGGCGATCAGGTCCAGCAGCATGCGTGCGCACAGCCGGCCGGCCAGGTGCACCGACGAGCGCACCGCCGTGAACAGCGGAATGTCGCCGCCGTTGCGCAGGTAGGACAGCACGTCGTCATGGATCACCACCGAAACCTCGCGCCCCATGCACAGCCCGGCGTCGCCGATGGCGCGCCGCACCCCGATCGCGGTCAGCATCGAGGACACCACGAAGGCCGTCGGCGCGGCGTCGCGCGCAAGCATGTCGCGCGCGGTGCGATAGCCGAACTCTTCGGTCATCTCGTCCGAGGCCATGAGCGCCGCATCGGGCGCGATCGCGCGCGCCGCAAGCGCGGCCTCGTAGCCGGCGCGCCGGCGGTTGGCGAAATCCATGCCCTCAAGCCCGTTGATCAGCGCGATCCGGCGATGCCCCAGCTGGAGCAGGAATTCGGTGGCCCGCTGAAACGAGCGCCGGTTGTTCACATCGACCCAGCTGTAGCTGTCTTCGTCGGCGCCCGCGCGCCCGTGCACGACGAAGGGCAGCCCGAGCTTCTTGAGCAGCGCAATGCGGCTGTCGTCCGCGCGCGGGCCGTGGACGATCACCCCGTCAACCGACCCGCGCGCGGCAAGGTTGCGATAGGTGCGTTCCTCGTCCACATCGGGCACCACCGACATCAGCAGGTCATGGTCGGCGCCGGCATAGACCTCGCCGGCGCCGGCGATGAAATCGGCAAAGATCGGGTTCACCATTTCGTGCTGGGTGGAAATCGGGATCACGTGCCCGATCGCCATCGAGCGTCCGGTGGCCAGCCCCTTGGCACGGGGGTTCGGCGTGTAATTGTTGGCCAGCGCCGCCGCCTTCACGCGCTTGCGGGTGGTCTCGCTCACTTCCGGGTAGTCGTTCAGCGCCCGGCTGACCGTGGTCTGGGACAGCCCGAGCAGGGCGGAGAGTTCCTTCAGGTTCATCTTCAAAGCGCTTTCAACTTCTGGAGTCCCAGTTTAGGGCTGCGGGCCGGACAGGTCAAAGGCGAAAACAGCCGCACAAGGCCGGACGGGCCGGCGTTTCGGCGTAGAACTTGCGGAATTTCCACTGTGGGCGCGGTCCGGATGCATATTTCCATTGACAGCTGGGCGCGATTGGATGAACCTTCGGGCACTCAAAGCGCTTTGAGCATGAGTCCCAAGGCGCTTGCTCAGGCTTGGGTGCCCGCGGGGCGCCATATGGGAGGTAGAAAATGACACGGACATTGTTTGCCGGCGCGGCGGTGCTGGCGCTGAGCGCGGGCGCGGGGATCGCGCAGCAGGTGACGGTTTTCGGGCCCTGGCTGGGACCCGATCAGGAAAACGTCGAGGCGGTTCTGGCCGAATTCGCCAGGCAGACCGGCTACGACGTGCGCTACACCGGTTCGGACAGTTTCGAGCAGCAGGTGGTGGTCAATGCCGAGGCCGGCTCTTCGGCCAACATCTCGGTGTTTCCGCAGCCCGGGCTGGCCGCCGACATGGCGGCGCGCGGCTTTCTTTCGCCGCTGCCCGAAGGCACCGCCGACTGGGTGCGCGAAAACTACGCCGCCGGGCAGTCCTGGGTCGATCTGGGCACCTACAAGGGCCCCGACGGCAAGGACAACCTGTATGGCTTCTTCTACAAGGTGGATGTGAAATCGCTGGTCTGGTATGTGCCGGAAAACTTTGCCGATGCGGGCTACGAGGTCCCGAAGACCATGGAAGAGCTGAAGGCGCTCACCCAGAAGATCGTCGATGACGGCGGCACGCCCTGGTGCATCGGGCTCGGCTCGGGCGCGGCCACCGGCTGGCCGGCCACCGACTGGGTCGAGGACCTGATGCTGCGCACCCAGCCGCCCGAGGTCTACGACCAGTGGGTGAAGAACGAAATTCCGTTCAACGACCCGCGCGTGGTGGCCGCGATCGACGAGTTCGGCTGGTTCGCGCGCAACGACAAGTTCGTGGCGGGCGGCGCCGGGGCGGTGGCCTCGACCGACTTCCGCGACAGTCCGAAGGGCCTGTTCAGTTCGCCGCCGCAGTGCTACATGCACCGCCAGGCCAGCTTCATTCCGGCCTTCTTCCCGGACGGGACCGTGGTGGGCGAGGACGCGGATTTCTTCTACTTCCCGGCCTATGAAGGCAAGGATCTGGGCAAGCCCGTGCTGGGTGCGGGGACGGTCTGGGCGATCACCAGCGACAGCCCCGAGGCCGAGGCGCTGATCAAGTTCCTGGAAACCCCGAAGGCGCATGAAATCTGGATGGCGCGCAAGGGCTTCCTGACCCCGCTGAAAGGCGTGAACCCGGATGCATTCGGCGATCCGACGCTGAAGAAGATGAACGAGATCCTGCTGAACGCGACCACCTTCCGCTTCGACGGGTCCGACCTGATGCCGGGCGCGGTCGGCGCCGGCAGCTTCTGGACCGGCATGGTGGATTACGCCGGCGGAAAATCGGCCAGGGAAGTGGCCGATGCGATCCAGGCGTCCTGGGATGCGATCAAGTAGCCCGAAAGTCAGGCCGCGGCGTCCCCGGGCCGTCCGGGGGCGCTGCCGGGGCAGGGCGCCGGCCGCGCTGACGCCGGTGCCGCCCCGGTGCCAGCGGCGCCGGGGCGGGGCAGTCGGCGAGGCAGTCGGCGGAGCGGCTGGCGGGGTGGTCGGCGTTTCCGCCTGCGCCGCGTCCTTCGGCGCCCTGCGCCCCCCGGCCCGCCGCGCCGCGGCCCGCCACACCCGGGTCCGCCGCGCCGCGGCCGGCCCTGCCACGCGCGCGCGAGGCGCCAGGAGCGCCATGCGCGATCGGGTGCAGCCATGAACCCGGCGCTGCAGGCGGTTGTGACCATCGCGATCGGCGTTGGCGGCTGTGTCGGCTACTTCTACCTTTCCAACCAGTTCCTGGACAAGGTGCTGTTCGTGCCGCGCGGGCCGAATGCCGGGCGCAACATCAACCGCGCCGAGATGATCCGCCCCTGGCTGTTCCTGCTGCCGGCGCTGGTCGCGCTCGGGCTCTATCTGGCCTATCCGGTGTTCGAGACGCTGCGCCTGTCGCTGAGCGAGCGGCTGCCGGGGGGCGGTTCGGCCTGGGTGGGGCTGGACAACTACCGGCAGATGCTGGGCGAACCCAAGTTCTGGGAAGCGATGCGCAACAACATGATGTGGCTGCTGATCGTGCCGGCGTTTTCCACCGCCTTCGGCCTGCTGGCGGCACAGCTGACCGACCGCATCAGATGGGGCAACATCGCCAAGTCGCTGATCTTCATGCCGATGGCGATTTCCTTTGTCGGGGCGGCGGTGATCTGGAAGCTGGTCTATGACACCCGGCCCGTCGCGCAGGAGCAGATCGGGGTGCTGAACGCCATTGTCGTGGCGCTTGGCGGCCAGCCGCACACATGGCTGACGATCCCGTTCTGGAACAACTTCTTCCTGATGGCGGTGCTGATCTGGATCCAGACCGGATTTGCCATGGTGATCCTGTCGGCGGCGCTGCGCGGCATTCCCGAGGAAACCATCGAGGCGGCGATCGTCGATGGCGCGAACCCGTTTCAGGTGTTCTTCCGGATCAAGGTGCCGCAGATCTCGGGCACCATCGTGGTGGTGTGGACCACGATCACCATCGTGGTGCTGAAGGTGTTCGACATCGTCTTTGCCATGACCAACGGCCAGTGGCAGACGCAGGTGCTTGCCAACTACATGTATGACAAGCTGTTTCGTGCCGGGGACTGGGGCGTGGGCTCGGCCGCGGCGATGGTGATCATGCTGCTGGTGACGCCGATCCTGGTCTGGAACGTGTGGAACGCCCGCAAAGAGATGAAATAGGGGGGGCGGCATGGACAATATCGCCGGGCGGAAATCCGGGCTGGTCTGGGCGGTGCACATCTCGGTGGTGGTGCTGGTGGCGCTCTGGGTGTTTCCCACGCTGGGGCTGTTCGTCTCGTCGTTTCGCACCGCCGACCAGATTGCGACCAGCGGCTGGTGGAAGGCGCCGTTCCCATCGGTGCAGAACCTGACCCTGCGCGCGGCCGCCCCCGAAACCCAGACCAGAGACGGCGATCTTTACGTGATCGAAGGCGACCTGTTCGACCCGGCCGGGACGGTGAGCGTGTCGCGCTTCGGCGTGTCCTCGCGCGCCCCCACCGCCTTTGGCGTGGGCGAGTCCGCGCCCTTGCGCAAGGGCGGGCGCGTCACGGTGGATGCTGCCGGCCACTACCGCATGACCAATACCGAGCCGTTCTCCGGCCGGCGCGGGCCGCGCATCTTCGTCACCGCCAGGGTGCCGCCCGAGTTCACCCTGGCGAACTATCGCAACGTGCTGTTCGATCCCGCCAACCGCGAAGGCATGGCCAAAGCCTTCTTCAACACGCTGACCGTGACCATCCCGGCCACCGTGATCCCGATCGTGATCGCCGCCTTTGCGGCATACGCGCTGGCCTGGATGGCGTTTCCGGGCCGCGCGCTGCTGATCGCGGCGGTGGTCGGCCTGCTGGTGGTGCCACTTCAACTTGCGCTGATACCGCTATTGACATTCCACAATAAAATCGGGATCGGCAAGGGCTATCTCGGGGTCTGGCTGGCGCATACCGGCTTTGGCCTGCCGCTGGCGATCTACCTGTTGCGCAACTACATGGTCGGCCTGCCCAGGGACATCATCGAGAACGCCCGCGTCGATGGCGCCTCCGAGTTCCAGATCTTCGTGCGGATCATCCTGCCGCTGAGCTTTCCGGCGCTGGCCTCCTTTGCCATCTTCCAGTTCCTGTGGACCTGGAACGACCTGCTGGTGGCGCTGGTCTTCCTGATCGACAGCACCGGCGACACCACGGTGATGACCAAGCAGATCGTCGAACTCCTGGGCACCCGCGGCGGCAACTGGGAGATCCTTGCAACCTCGGCATTCGTCTCGATCGCGGTGCCGCTTCTGGTGTTCTTCGCGATGCAGAAGTATCTGGTGCGCGGCCTTCTGGCCGGCTCGGTGAAATAGGGGCAAAGGGGAAGAAGCGCAATGAGCATCGTGCCCGCCATGAGCCCGCACCCGCGCGCCCGCACCGACCCGGAATGGTGGCGCGGCGCGGTGATCTACCAGATTTACCCGCGCTCGTTTCAGGACAGCAACGGCGACGGCGTGGGCGACCTGCTGGGGATCGTGCAGCGCCTGCCCTATGTCGCCTCGCTGGGGGTGGATGCGGTCTGGATCTCGCCGTTCTTCACCTCGCCGATGAAGGACTTCGGCTATGACGTGGCCGATTACCGGGATGTGGATCCGATGTTCGGCACGCTGGCCGATTTCGACGCGCTGATCGAAACCGCCCATGCGCTGGGGCTGAAGGTGCTGATCGACCTGGTGCTCAGCCATACCTCGGACCAGCACCCCTGGTTCCGGGAAAGCCGGCAGGACCGCGAAAATGCGAAGGCGCGCTGGTATGTCTGGGCCGATGCGAAGCCCGACGGCACCCCGCCCAACAACTGGCTGTCGATCTTCGGCGGCTCCGCCTGGCACTGGGATCCGCGCCGCTGCCAGTATTACCTGCACAATTTCCTGGCCAGCCAGCCGGATCTGAATTTTCACGAGCCCGAGGTGCAGGAGGCGCTGCTTGAGGTGGCGCGCTTCTGGCTTGATCGCGGGGTCAACGGGTTCCGGCTGGACACGATCAACTTCTATTTCGCCGACAAGGCATTGCGCGACAACCCGCCGCTGCCGCCCGACCAGCGCAACGCCAGCATTGCGCCGCTGGTGAACCCCTATAACTACCAGGATCACATCTACTCGAAGAACCAGCCGGAAAACATTGAATTCCTGCGAAGATTGCGCGCTGTGATGGCCCCCTACAACGCCGCCGCGGTCGGCGAGGTGGGCGATGCGCAGCGCGGGTTGCAGATCCTCGGCGAATACACCCGCGGCGACGACCTGATGCAGATGTGCTATGCCTTCGAACTGCTCTCGGGCAAACGGCCGGACGCGGCCGCGATTGCCGGGATCTTTGCCCGGGTCGATCGCCTGGCCGCAGACGGCTGGGCCTGCTGGGCCTACTCCAACCACGATGTGGTGCGCCATGTCACGCGCTGGCAGCTGAGCCCGCCCGCCGAACGCGCCTTTGCCACGCTGCTGATGTGCCTGCGCGGCTCGGCCTGCATCTACCAGGGCGAGGAACTGGGCCTGCCCGAGGCCGATATCGCCCGGGACGATATCCAGGACCCCTACGGGCGCGAGTTCTGGCCCGAGTTCAAGGGCCGCGACGGCTGCCGCACGCCGATGGTCTGGACCCGGAGCAACGCCAATGCCGGGTTTTCCACCGCCGGGCGCACATGGCTGCCGGTTCCCAGCGAACATCTGCGCCATGCGGTCGCCGCCAGCGAGGCCGACCCGGGCGCGCTTTTGCATCACTACCGGCGGGCGATCTCGTTTCGCCATGCGCATGCGGCGCTTGCGCGCGGGGCGCAGTCGCCGATGACCGCCGAGGGCGACGTGCTGCGTTTTACCCGCAGCCTGGGCCCCCGGACGATATTTTGCGCCTTCAACCTGAGCGACGAACCGGCCCATCTGCGCCTGCCGCCCGGTCGCTGGGTGGCAATCGGGCAGGAACTGAACAGCGCGCACCCGGGGGCGGGGGGGCGTGTGAACCTCGGGCCGTGGCAACCGTGCCTGGCGCTGAAAACCGGATAGGGAACGGTAGAGGACGGCAGGGGACGACAGGGGGACGACATGGCAGATCTGAAACTGACGGATGCGGGCAAGTCCTACGGACCCGTGGAGGTGCTCAAGCACATCAACCTGGACATCGCGACGGGCGAGCTGATCGTTTTCGTCGGCCCGTCGGGGTGTGGCAAGTCCACCTTGCTGCGGATGATCGCGGGGCTGGAAAGGATCACCAGCGGCACGCTGGAGATTGACGGGCAGGTGGTGAACGACGTGCCGCCCAGCCAGCGCGGCATCGCCATGGTGTTCCAGTCCTATGCGCTCTATCCGCACATGACGGTGCGCGACAACATGGCGTTTGCGCTGAAGATCGCGAAAAAGCCGAAGGGCGAAATCGACGCGGCGGTTGGGAAGGCGGCGAAGATCCTGCAACTCGAACCCTATCTCGACCGGCTGCCGAAGGCGCTTTCGGGCGGGCAGCGCCAGCGGGTGGCGATCGGGCGCTCGATCGTGCGCGACCCGAAGGTGTATCTGTTCGACGAACCGCTGTCCAATCTTGATGCGGCGCTGCGCGTTGCGACGCGCATCGAGATCGCCCAGCTCAAGGAAAGCATGCCGCAAAGCACGATGATCTATGTCACCCACGACCAGGTCGAGGCAATGACCCTGGCCAGCCGGATCGTGGTTCTTGCCGACAAGGGCATTGCCCAGGTGGGCACGCCGCTTGACCTTTACGAACGGCCCGAAAACGAATTCGTGGCGCGGTTCATCGGCTCGCCGGCGATGAACCTGCTGGACGGGGTGATCGTCGGAACCGGCGCGCAGACGACGGTAGAGCTTGCCGGCGGCGGGCAGGCGGTGTCGGCGATCGCGACCGACGCGGGGCAGATGGGGCGCAAGGTGCGCGTCGGGGTGCGGCCCGAAGACCTGCGCCGCGACGGCGGCGCCCCGGTCTACAGCGGCACCGTCAGTTTTACCGAACTTCTGGGCGAGGTGACGCAGCTTTATTTCGAACCCCAGGGCGGGCGCGATGCGGTGATTGCCAAGCTGCCCGGGGTGGTGCACGGGCTGCGCGGGCAGCAGGTGACGCTGAGCGCCGATCCGGCCAGGGTGCACCTTTTCGCCGACGGCCGGTCGATGCGCGCCTGAGCGCGGCGGCGGCAGCGGCGGTGTGGCGGCGGCGGTGTGGCGGGGCAGGGGCGATTGATCTATTCGAAAAAATGAATATGTTGGCCCGACGATCCGATGTCCCGACGATCCGACGATCCGATGATCCTTTGAAAGGCCCTGCCGATGACCGCGATTCCAGCCCACAGCCAGCCCGGCGCGCCCAAGCTGCCGCCCATGCCGAAACCGGCCCGCAGCGGGCTGTGGCAGCAGGTGCCGCCGGCGATCTTCCCGCCCATCCTGGGGCTGTTCGGCCTGGGCCTGGGCTGGCGGCGGGCACCTGAGGTGTTCCCGGTCCCGCGCGAAGCGGGCGAAACCATTCTGGGGGCGGTATCGCTGCTGTTCCTGTTTGCGCTGCTGGCCTATCTGGCCAAGATCGTCCGCCGGCCCTCGGCGCTGAGCGACGATCTGCGGATCCTGCCGGGGCGGGCCGGGGTTTCGACGGCCTCGATGGCCGCCATGCTGTTTGCGGCAACGCTGCTGCCCTATTCGCCCGGTCTGGCGCGGGGCGTGCTGGTGGCGGCGCTGGCGGCGCATCTTCTGGTCATCGTCCTTGTGGCGCGCGCGCTTTGGGGCGCCCCTCTGGCGCAGCGCCGGATGACGCCGGTCTGGCATCTGACCTTTGTCGGGCCGATCGTGGCCGGGGTCGCGGGCGCCGGGCTGGGCTGGCGCGCGGCAACCGAGATCAACCTGATCCTGTCGCTTGGCGCCGCGGCGACCATCTGGGGCGGCAGCCTTGTGCTGCTGGCGAAAAACCCGGTGCCGGCGCCGTTGCGCCCGACGCTTTCGATTCATCTCTCGCCGGCGGCCCTGCTGGGCATCGTCGCCGCCGCGCTTGGCCACGATGGCCTGGCGCTGGCCTTTGGCTGGCTGTCGATCCTGATCATGGCGGTGCTGCTGCTGCGGCTGGGCTATCTCGTGGCGGCCGGGTTCAGCCCGTTCTGGGGGGCCTTCACCTTTCCGCTGGCGGCCTTTGCCAATCTGATGCTGGTGCTGGCGCCGCTGCACGGCGGGCTCTACCGGGGGCTTGGCGGCGGCGCGCTGGTCGCGGCCTCGATCGCCATTCCGATCATCGCGTTCAAGGTGCTCAGGATGTGGGCGGCGGGGTCTCTGGCGGCGAAAACCAACGCCTCGCGGGTCTGAACCCGCGCCGACATCCTGCGACATCCTGCGATATCCCGCGATATTCTGCGACATCTTGCGACATCTTGCGACATCTTGCGACGGGCCCTTTTCATTTGCCGCCAGCCGTGAAATAGGGAAGCGCCAAACGAACCCCCTCAGGAGACGCAGATGGAGATTCGCGAGGCCCTCACCTTTGACGACGTCCTGCTGGTGCCGGCGGCATCGAACGTGCTGCCCTCGGCGGCGGATACTTCGACCCGAGTCACCAGGAGCATCGCCCTGTCGATCCCGCTGCTGAG